>CAZBZX010000090.1:9500-12516 GCA_964496465.1 uncultured Bacteroidales bacterium | reverse complement strand
CCCTTTTTCAACTAATAATTTTTCATTTGTCGTTTTATTATTATTTACTGATTCAGTTTTAATGATTTTTGTATCAGCTTTATAATACGTAGCGCTTTGATTAGGTAATAATTCAATGATTTTTGAATTTCGGTTTGTAACTTGTTTCTGAATATTAACTTTTCCTTCAATTAGCACTGTTTTAACTGTATTTTCTTCTGGGTATGCTTTAACATCGAAGATAGTTCCAATAGCTTTGATCGATAAATCAGCTGCATTAACTGTAAAAATTAATTTTTTATTTTTTGCTACATTAAAATATCCTTCACCTTCAAGTATTACATCACGATTAGAATTATTAAACAAAGTTGAATACTTTAATTTACTACCGGCATTAAGCCAAACCTGAGATCCATCGGGTAAAGTTATTTTAGATTTGGCTCCCAACGGAACTGAGATCTCCTGATAACTTATATTATTATTTGACTTTGAATATTCCTGTATAAAGTAAATAGCTAATCCCCCTATCAAAAATGCAATTATTATCGCTGCAGTAATCTTATAATTAAAAAGGACTTTCTTAATTGCTAAGTCTTTTATCTTTTTATCAACTTTTTTATAGGCTAATTTTGAGTTAAATATATCTTTTTTGTACATAAGACTGGCTTGCCAAACATCTTTATATTCATCAAATTTTTTTCTATTTGCTTCATCTTTATTAAGCCAATTTTGAAAATCTATTTTTTGGGAATCAGTCATGTTCCCATTTAAATAATCAATAATAATATCAATCTTCTTTTCCATAATAATAATTCTATAGACTATGACAATTAAAAACTTTTATCGGGTGAATTGGATAAAAAATTGTTATGTTAAATATTCTCCTAAATCATTTCTTAATTTCTGTAAAGCATTCTTCATGTGCGTTTTTACAGAATTTATAGAAATATTCATTTTTTTGGAGATTTCTTCGTATTTTAAATTTTCAAATCTGGAAAATGTAAATACTTTTCTACATTGAGAAGGCAAGGAATCAATTATTTCAGTTATTTTATTTTCTAATTCTTTTTGTAAAAGATTAGCCAAAGGGTAATTACTATAACTATAATCGCTAATAATTTTTGATAAATTTATTTCTCTGTGATTGTTAACATACTTTTCATGTAATCTTTCACGACTTATATAATTTAGAGTTTTGTTATATACACTTTGATAAAAATATGATTTGACCGAAGTTTTAATTTTAATATTTCCTCGCTCATTCCAAATATTCAGAAAAAAATCCTGAACAATATCTTCTGCAAGATCTTTATTTTTACATAAATCATATACGAAAAGACATAATTTGGAATAATAATTATGAAATAGCTTTTCATAAGCCGATTTACTATCTTTTGTAACATTAATAAATAATAAATGGTCATTTTCCATTACAAAAAGATATTATTTGGCAGAATCAATGATTTTCAGTCTTCTATATTATCCTTAAATGTAAAAAAAAAATCAGTATGAATATTCTTTGCTGTACATTTCTTTATTACTATATATCATAATTTGGAATTCGACATGAGCATTATGAGTATCTATATCAAAATATAATCATGTTGTTTTCATCTAACTTTTTCAATTCATTAAATAGTTCCCTATTTTTGTTTTTATAACAATTTTAATATATGCCAAATAAACACAGGTATAAAAAAATTGGTTTACTCCTTGGGATAGCATTATTTATTTTCATTTTGCTTATTCCAGCCCCGCCTGGTTTGAATATTCCGGCCAAACGAGCTGCTGCATGTGCTGTATTAATGGCTATTTTTTGGATTACTGAAGCCATCCCTTTACCTGTTACAGCCCTAATCCCATTAGTTTTGTATCCATTATTACGAATAATTAATGCAAAGGAAGTGGCTTTATCATATGCTGACAGAAATATATTCCTGTTTTTAGGAGGCTTTATTGTTGCTATGGCTATGCAACGACATAACTTGCATAAAAGAATTGCATTGATTATTATATCTATCATTGGAACATCGACAAGGAGAATTATTTTAGGATTTATGATTGCCACTGCCTTTTTATCTATGTGGATATCTAATACTGCAACCGCAATGATGATGTTTCCAATTGGTATAGCCATCATTATGCATGTACAAACCTCAATTGAAAAAGAAGCATCGTACAAACATGTTGAAAAAGGGAAATTTAATTTTGCGACAGCATTAATGTTAAGTATAGCTTATGGAGCCAGCATAGGAGGTGTTGGGACACTTATAGGAACACCTCCAAATATTATTTTTGCAGGTATTTCTAAATCGTTATTTCCACAACTACCAGAAATTGATTTTTTGGAATGGATGAAAGTTGGGATACCAATAGTAATTGTGTTTTTGCCAATAGCTTGGCTATACCTTGTTTTCATTGGATCTCCACCTAAAACTAATTATATACCAGGGAGCAAAGAAATCATTAAAAAAGAACTTATTTCTTTGAATAAATTTGATATAGGTGAATTATTTACACTAATTATTTTTTGCTTAATGGCACTGGGTTGGATGTTTAGAAAAAATATTCATATCGGTAGCTTAACAATTACAGGATGGTCTAATTTATTAGGTATTGAAGAATATGTGCATGATTCGACAATAGCTATTTTTGGAGCTATTCTCCTATTTATTGTACCTACAAATATTAAAAAATATGAATTTGTTTTAAATTGGGAATGGGCAAAACGCATTCCATGGGGTATATTAATATTATTTGGGGGCGGTTTTGCCCTTGCTTTAAGTTTTCAATCTACAGGACTTGACAAATATATTGGAAGTATTTTTAATAATTTTAATTATTTTTCGATTCTACTTCTTATAATTTCCATTTGCTTGTTGCTGACATTTTTAACAGAAATCACTTCTAATACAGCTACTGTATCCATGATGTTGCCTATTTTAGCTGCTATAGCGGTTTCATTCAATATTCATCCATATATATTAATGATCCCGGCAACACTTGCCACTTCTTTTGCTTTTATGATGCCAGTAGC
>CAZBZX010000090.1:0-9490 GCA_964496465.1 uncultured Bacteroidales bacterium | reverse complement strand
CACACCTCCCAATGCCATTGTTTTTGGAAGTGAGTATATAACCATTCAACAGATGGTAAAAACCGGGTTTATTTTGAATTTATTGGGTGTTGTTGTTATTACACTGGCAATGTATTTAATTGCTTTCCCTTTGCTCGGCATTCTATTAAAGTGAAAAATAACTTCTATGGTTTGCTATAAGTTTAAAATTTTTTCTTTACAAATGCCTGAGTCATACCAGCTGCAATTTTTACATATAGAGCTTAATTTCTTTTCGTCAATTGTACTTTTTAGATTATTAATTATTTCAGAATAGGAATATTTACCTTCTTTTATTTTTAAAACTTCCAGTGTTTTTCGATCAAGTTTTATAACTTTAATCCTGCGACTCACACAAATTTTCATTTTTCTTAAGTGGACATTTTAAACAAATTTCATCAAAGCTAATTGAAACATTTAAATCAAGTTCTTCGCTATTTTTTATGGCATTAACAATACTGCTCATGTTTTCAATAAATTCATCATTATATCCTTTTCCAACAAAACTGTGAATACAAAGCAGATGATGTGGCCTTATTTTAATCATAAAAGTTTTTCTAGCGAATATATAATTGAAATAATTATAATACACAAAGTTATATTTTTTCATTAATTAAATTACATTAAATTGCGAAGGCAATGTAAGTGTAATCATATCTTTAGTTGTCTTTATATTTAATGGCTAGGAATTTATTTACAAATTATTTTTCATTTCAGGTTTGATGTATAAATTTTATATTTAATTCGATATTATTTTAATAATTATAATTAATGAATAACCTTAAACAAAATGCTATTTCTATTAAAGAGAAAATAGGATATGCCCTTGGAGATGCAGGGACTAACATAGCTTGGCGCACTATGTCAACATTTCTCCTTATTTTTTATACTGATGTATATGGACTTTCCCCAGCTGCTGCTGGTATATTGCTTTTAATAGCAAGGCTAAGCGATGGCATTACTGATATTATTATGGGGATTATTGGTGACAGGACTAGGACAAAAAATGGCCAGTTTCGTCCATGGATATTATGGACTGCCTTACCTTTTGGAGTAATACTTGCCTTAACTTTTACAACACCTCCATTCGGGCCATCCGGAAAACTGGTTTATGCTTATTTTACTTATATCCTTTATACATTGGTTTACACCGCAAGTAATGTGCCTTATGGAGCTTTAATGGGAGTAATGACCTCTGATGATAAAGAACGTACATCGCTAGCATCATTTCGATTTGCTGGAGCGTATTTCGGAGGAATTTTGACTCAAGGATTACTTATTTATTTTGTACTATTTTTTGGAAATGTAAATCCAGATATAAAAGTTGATAAAATTGAAAATAGTCATGAATATCTTGTAGAAGTTGAAGCACCACAGGATGTTGAAACTGCAGCTATATCTTGTAAAAGTGGGTTATCTGCACGTTTTATATTGTTGGATAGCAGTATCTCCGACACCTCGAAGTTAGACAAAGTTAATGAATTGATTAATGATACTTCAATAAAGGCTACTGCACAAGTTAGTTTTCCGATGGAAGCTAATAAAAAATATTATTTTATTGCTTACGACGTTAAAGAATTAACAGTAAATAAATTACAATGTATTAACCAGAAAAAAGGATACCAGAATTCAGTGTATTTGCTATCAGTTTTACTGGTTATATTTCTTTTATTAACTTATTTTTCAACTAAAGAACGAGTAATACCAAGTCAGGAAAACCAGGGAAGAGTAAGAGAAGATATTAAAGATCTTTTAACAAATGTTCCGTGGCTAATTCTTTTATTTGTTGGGTTTGTATTTTGTATTTATAATGGAATAAAACAAGGGGTTACGGTGATGTATTTTAAACGTTTTCTACATGATGAATCGCTAGCTGCTATTTACATGGTTGCATTACTTGTTATATCTGGAGTGGCAGCGTTAACTACAACACCAATGGTTAAAGCAATTGGGAAGAAAAATCTATTTGTTTTCGTAATGCTTTTTTCAGCAGTTGCCAATGCCTTATTAATGTTTGCTGGGCCAGAGGATCAGAACTACATTTTTATTTTAGGCACTATTTCAGAATTTGGTGCAGGAATAATGCCAGTATTGTTTTTTGCTATGCTTGGTGATTGTGCAGATTACTCTGAATTAAAACATGGACGAAGGGCAACTGGATTAATATTTTCGGCCGGAACATTTGCCTTTAAATTCGGAGGTGGAATTGCTGGAGCTATCATAGGATGGGTGTTAGGTACCTATGGATATATGGGAACAGATGAATCAACTATTGCCGGGGCTATACCTGCTATCAGAATGTTAATGAGCTGGTTGCCTGCTTTAATATTGATAGTATTTGGAATTACTGCAGTACTTGCTTATCCACTATCAAAAACTAAATTAGAAGAAATTAAAATTGAACTAGAAAAAAGAAGGTCAATAAAATAATTATAAGGATTTAAAAATAATATGAAAAGTCTGGGGAAAGTTGATATTGTTCCGGACTTTTTTTATTTTTCATCATTAATCAATATTATTCTGTTATGAAAAACATCATTTTTTATCTACTTGTTTTAGTTTTAATATATTCATGCAAGGCAGAGAAAACTTGTCCGGCTTTTGATCAATCAAATATTGATTTAATTCCATATAATGAAGGCGATACTGTTAATTTTATTAGCAACGACAATAGAGAATTTAATATTTTCATTAATGATTTTGATTATTCAAAAGAATTCATAAAAATGTGTCCATATTATAAAATTGCCGAATGCCCCTGTTTAAATTCTGTTCAGGTTATTGCAAAAAATTCATTGAAGAATGAAACAGATGGTTTTTTAGAAATGGAACAGAGTGATGTATCCGATATGCAATATTATAAATATCAAATCCTGGATTTTTATTTTGAAATTGATTTTATAAATGAGTTGCCATATGCTGACGATTTTGAATATCTTAAACATATAGATAAGTTAACCATAAATAATAAGGAATTTATTGATATTGCCGAAATAGTAAATACGAACGCAACAGACACTGGTGTAAATAAAGTCTTCGTTACAAAGAAGGATGGAATTATTAAATTTCTTGAAAATAATTCTGCAATTGAATGGACAATAGTAAAATAAAAAACGGTTACCATTTATAAAAATGAGTAACCGTAATTAAGCTCAGCAAGTTTTAAATCACGTTAAACTAAATTAGAACTAAACCATTGTACTTATTAATACCTTTTTTTTTAAAAGGTTACCTCTTTTTTTATTATTTATAATGACTTTAGTTTAAACTTTTATAATTTTATAAATCATAAGGGTTATATAATACTAATATTTATATTTTTTTTTTAAATGATACAATACGAAACATTTTTTAAAATCTCGTATGGATTATATGTCGTTTCGTCAGGAGATGGAGAAAACGGGAATGGGTTTATTTCAAATACAGTATTTCAGGTAACAGCAAGTCCACCAAAATTTGCAGCATGCTGTAGTAAAGATAACTATACTTGTGAGATAATAAGAAAATCAAAATGCTTTGGTGTTTCGGTGCTTGAGCAGGAAACAGCCACTGAAATTATTGGGAAATTTGGTTACAACTCTGGGAGAGATATTAATAAATTTGAGAGTTTTAAATCTAAAATTGGAAAAACAGGTGTCCCATTATTACTTGATAATGTAATTGCAATAATGGAGTGCAAGGTTGAGGAAGTTATTGATGTTGGTACTCATTTATTATTTATCGGAGAAGTTATAGAGGCTGAATTAATTTCTGATAAAGATCCTATTACATATGATTATTATCGAAAAGTTAAAAAAGGGTTGTCACCTAAAAATGCACCTACATATATTGATAAGAGTAAACTTGAAACAAAAAACGATAATTATATAAAATATAAATGTCCGGTTTGCGGATATGTTTATGATCCAGCTGATGGAGATGAATCATCAGGTGTTAAACCTGGTACTTTGTTTGAAGATTTACCTCCTGGCTGGGTATGCCCTGTTTGCGGTGTAGAAAAAGATGATTTTGAACAACTATAAAATATTAAATTATGAGTATTAAAGGGACAAAAACAGAACAAAATTTACTGAAAGCATTTGCCGGTGAATCACAAGCAAGAAACAGGTATGAATTTTTTGCAAAAGCTGCTAAAAAAGAGGGACTAGAGCAAATTTCTGCCATGTTTCAGGAAACTGCTAATCAGGAAAAAGAACATGCAAAACGATTTTTCAGGTTTCTTGAAGGTGGCATGACTGAAATTACTGCTTCATATCCTGCAGGAAAGATTGGGACTACTGCAGAAAATCTAAAAGCTGCAGCAGCCGGAGAAAATGAGGAATGGACAGAACTTTACCCTATGTTTGCTAAAATAGCTGAAGAAGAGGGTTTTAAAGATGTGTCAGTAGCTTTTAAATTGATTGCAAAAGTTGAAGCTGAGCATGAAAGAAGATATTTGAAATTGCTTAAAAACCTTGAAGAAGGCAAAGTTTTTGAAAAGGATGGAAAAGTAATCTGGATATGCAGAAATTGTGGCTACATACATGAAGGTACAAAAGCGTTAGAAACTTGTCCTACATGCCTACATCCAAAAGCTTTTTTCCAGGTAAGGGAAGATAATTATTAAACGTTTAAAAAATAAGCCAATTTGAGCGTAGTCGAGATATTTCTTGAAAAGATGTTTTGACTACGTTCAATATGTTATATATAATATTTACTCCAAAAACAGATCATCAAAAGGCTTTCTTACTTGTTCTGAAAGTTCCCGGCTTTTTAGTTCATCAGATAATATTTTCGGATCACCTAAATAACCAATAGCTATTATTGTAACTGGTTCAATGTTTTCAGGAATATTGAAGACTTCTTTTGCTGTTTCTTTTGAGAACCCAGCCATGTTATGCACATATAAATCGAGTGAAGAAGCTTGGGTTGTCAAATTACCAATAGCCAATCCTAAATCGTGATAATTCCAGTAGTTTATTTTATTATTTTTTTTGAATTTGGAATCTACCATTGTTAAAACAAGTAAAGGGGCTGATCTTGCCCAGACAATATTGCTTTCAACCAAACAATATAAAATATCTTTATATTTTCTTTTGTTGTTTTTTGTCGCATATATAAATTTCCATGGTTGTTCATTCGAAGCTGATGCTGCCCATCTGGCAGCTTCAAATAATGAATTAATTTTTTCTTGTTCAATTTCTTGATCTGCAAATGCCCTCGGACTCCACCGCTTTTTAATTAATTCATGAATTTCATGTTCAGTTTTCTTTTCAGGTTTCATCTTATCTTATTTATAACTCATCTAATAATAGCACATTTTAAAAAATCATTATTTTCTAAGGTTTTTAAACTTATATAATAAATCCCAGCTGGATCAGATTGTGCGTACCAAGTAACCTGATGATTACCTTTATCTAATTGATTTTTAAGTAATGTTTTAATTCGCTTTCCTTCAATGTTGAACACTTCAATAGTAACATTACCTGATTCATTCAGATAAAATGGAATTTGTGCATTATTAATTACAGGATTTGGATATACGTTATGTATGCATGATAGTTTTTCTACTTTATCTTTTTGAATTCCAGTTGTACTTGTATCTGAAGTACCAGAATATTCGACCCTTATGCTATAAACTGCGTCATCGGATGTAATGTATAAGGTCTGTCTGTCATCATCACCCCAGTTGCAATTACTTGTCTGTCCTGGCACTGGAATAGTATCAATGCATTCCCCATCAGGTCTGTAAACCCAAATACCAATCGGGCCAGATGAAAAAAGATTTCCGTACTTATCTATTTTCATTCCATCTGTATATCCATTAGCATTCATAAAAGCGAATTGTTTTTTATTTTCAATGGTTGAATCGTTAACAATATCCCAAATAAAAATTTTACGTGCTTCTGAATCGCCTACATATAATTTAGATTCATCCAATGATAAGGTTATACCATTGGGTCTGTTAAGGGATTTATCAAGTAAGTACAATTTACCTTCAGTACTTAACATGTATATTCCATAATAACCAAGCTCTTCTTGTGAAGAACTAATACCGTAAGGTGGATCAGTAAAGTATATTGCACCATCACTTCTAACAGTAATATCGTTCGGACTATTCAATTGTTTTGTGTCGTAATGTGATGCAAGTGTGGTAATTGTACCGTCTTCTTCTAATCTGCCTATCTGCCTTTCACTGTGTTGGGCCATAAGTAACCTTCCTTCTTTATCTAAAGCTAAACCATTTGATTTTCCTGATGGATTTAAGTATACAGATTTTCCTTCTTCAGCATTCCATTTATAAATAGTATTTGCATCTATGTCACTGAATAATAAACCAATATTATCAACCCATACAGGACCTTCAACAAAAAGAAAACCATCAGTAACTTTTTTTAATTCACCATATGAAATATTTTTTGTTTGGCAAAATCCATTTATGGAAGTAGCTATGATTATTGATGTTAGAAATGTTTTAGATGTTCTTGTCAGCATAGTTATATATTTATTTTGTAAAACATTACAGAAAAATAGCAATTTGAAAAATAAAACTCAAAATTAGGTTAATATATATGATAATTTATAGGCAAATTCATTTTTTATTAAAGATTTAGCTCTTTTTTAATTCATTTGTCAAGCGAAAATTAATGTTAACCATTAAAAAGTATCTCTTCATCAAAGACAGGTTTTATTTAGAAACTCTAGCCTGAATATTTGGTATAATGCAATAAATACTGTAAGATAATTTAATCGTTTTATAACAATTATTTAAATTCAAAATGGAAGAGAATAAAAAAATCAAGGCTAAATATCAAATAGAATACAAGAAAGCTGTAATAAATACTGCAATATTTAAACTTACTGAATCAACTATTAATAATAATGAACTTGAAGTATTTTTAGAATTAGCCCAGTTGTTAAAACAAGTTGTTAAGGTTGATGAACAGGCACTTGCGGGATTTTTATTAATTGCTTATGAGTTAATGCAAAAATCCGGACAAGCTATTAATTTTGGAAAGTTTAGCGAAGTTGATATTACAGATGATGAAAGTATTAAAGAACTCATTGTTTATTTTAAAAGGGTAATTGTATTAGCTTTAGTAAACAGAGTTTATATATTCCAGATTAATGAGAATATTGATGAGCTAATGTTTAATTCTGGTAAAGTAAATAATGGGATTTTAAACAATTGATAGAAAAATTATTTAATTCAGGATCATTGAAAACTATCAAAAAATTTACAGTTTAAGCAAAATTTTATTTTTATTTTTTTTCTTTTGGTTTTTCTAACAAGTGAGGATATTTTCCTTTAATTTTTTTACGCAATTCTGGGTGTAATTCTGCATTATAAAGTGTTTTTACATTTGATAACAATTCAATATCAATATCATTTATCCAAATCATTGCTCCTTCAAAATTTGCATTTTCAAGATCCGCATCCTTTAAATCTGCTTCAACAATACTTGCTCCTTCAAAATTAGCATCTTTTAAATTGGCCGAAACAAGCCAGGTCCCATTTAAATTTGCTTTGGATAAATTTGCATCTGAAAGATTAGAATTAATAAAATTTGATTTTGAAAGATTAGCGCGTTCAAGATTTGCACCTGAAAAATTTGATTCGTAAAAGTCTCCTTTTAAATCTGATGCATAAAGATTTGCATCTTGAAAATTAATTTGTTTAAACGATCCCTGAAGCGTTACATTGCTTAATTGAGATTTTTCAAGATAACAAAAATCTGCATTAATGAACTTTGCATTTAATTTTGAAAGCCTTCTCAAAAGGCCTGCTAACCTGTGGCTTGCCATTGTTGATTCCCAACCTCTGTAATCATCAATTTCCTCTTTATAATAATTAATCCTGTTTATTCTACGCTGTCTATTAAAAATGATAGTGATGATAATACCAAAAAGAATAATATTGAATAACAAACCATAAGCTTCTATTAAAATACCTTTTAAAAGGCTTGAATCAAATTCGTAAAAAACTATGGTAATAATAATAATTAATGGAAATAGAATAATTAAGGCAACAATAAATGGATAGATTGAATCACTTTTTTTAATTTTTAAAATACTGGGAATTTTCATTTTTATGTGAATTTTACATTTTACTAAATTTAATAACTTTTAATGAGTTTACCTTTAACATTATTAAAAATGTAATTTTTTTTAACTTTAACTAACATAGGTAATTTTTAGCATATTAACCCTTTCTTTTTTAAATAGTGGTGTACTTCCTACATGAATAACAATATCACCAGGTTTAATTTCAGTTTTCTTTTTTAAGACCTCAATGGAATATTCTACAGCTTCATCAATAGTTTTATCAAAATTAAACTGATAAGCTTTTGTTCCCCATAATAATGATAGTTTACTAATAAGCTCAATGTTATCAGTAAAGGTAAATATTTTCGCATCAGGTCTATGACCAGCAACCTGGTATGCAGAATAACCTGAATGGGAAAAAACAATTATTGCAGATGCTTTCGATTGTGTGGCTAGTAAGGATGCGTTGTAACAAATAGAATCTGCCAAGAAGGTTTTATGAAATTCAGAAGGGACTTTTCCCCGGTTATACTTATATGCTTTATCTTCAGTATATTGAATTATATCATGCATACATTTAATAACATCAATCGGATATTTCCCAATGGAAGTCTCACCACTAAGCATCACTGTATCAGCTCCATCGATAACTGCGTTTGCTACATCAGTTGCTTCAGCTCTTGATGGTCGGAAATTAGTGATCATACTTTCCATCATTTGCGTTGCAATAACAACTGGCTTTGCAGCTAATATACATTTATTTACAATTTCTTTTTGAATAAGAGGGACCTGGTAAAAATCTACTTCAACTCCTAAATCACCTCTGGCAACCATAATTCCATCTGATAAATCAATTATATTGTCAATTTCTTTTATTGCTTCAGGTTTTTCAATTTTAGCAATTACATATGTTTTCTTTTTATGTTTTTTTATTAAATCTTTTAGTTCTAAAATATCAGTGGCAAAACGAACAAAGGAAAGGGCAATCCAGTCGACATTTTGCTGAAGGGCAAATTCAGCATCTTTTTTATCTTTGTCAGTTAAACTGGGGATTGATATTTTTGTATTTGGTAGGTTAACACCTTTATGAGAAGATAGAGGTCCTCCATTGATTATTTTTGTTTTAACAATATCTTTTCTGTTAGTATCAACTACTTCAAGTTTTAATTTACCATCATCTATTAATACAAAATCTCCTTTTGTAACATCTTTCGGAAAATTCTGATAGCTTAAATATGCCTTTTCGCTATTACCTATACATTCTTTTGTAGTAATAATAAACTCTTTCCCATCACTTAATTCAGCCTTATTATTTTCAATTTCGCCAATTCTTATTTTGGGTCCTTGTAAATCTGCAAGAATAGCTACATGTATGTCAAGTTCTTCATTTAATTCACGAATGGTTTTAATTGCTTGTAAATGGGCTTCGTATTTTCCATGAGAGAAA
>CAZBZX010000089.1:0-12561 GCA_964496465.1 uncultured Bacteroidales bacterium | reverse complement strand
CATACAATATGTTGAAGAAAAATGGAACAAGTAACCAGAAACTAGCAACAAGAAATAAATATGACTGCCTATTTGGTTTTCTCAGGGTAATAACTAAGTCTAATTTTAACTCTTAATTCACATTATTAAGTTATATCAAAAAACGGCTAATCATTAAATCTTAATTTAATAATGGGATGAAAATATCCTTTTAATCGTATTTTAAAACTTGCGTAATTATTAATTGTATTATTCAATCCTAATTTGTGAAATAATAATTCATTTTTGATTGAAAATATGTTAAAATAATGATTGAAACATTTAATTTTATAATTTGTAATTAATTTTTTAAAACCATTAAACAATGAAAAAATATATTTTTCTAATTATATTCATTTCATCTCAGTTTTTAGTAGCACAAACAGATCAAATTAATTATACAGACAGTAAAGGGTTAAAACAAGGAAAATGGATGAAATATTACGATAATGGTAAAGTACAATATGAAGCTACTTTTTTAGATAATAAACCAATTGGAAATGTAAAAAAATATTACAAAAATGGAACGTTAAAAGCTGAAATGATATACGCAGGAAATATTGTAAGAACAAAACTGTATAACGAAAGCGGCAAACTCACAGGTGTAGGGAATTATATTAATAAAGAAAAAGATAGCACATGGAATTATTATTCCGATAATACAAATAAATTAGTATCAAAAGAAAATTATCTAAATGGAGTTAAGCAGGGAAAAGCATATGTTTTTTATGAAGATAGTGTTATTGCTGAAGAAGTAACATGGAGTAATAATGAAAAAAATGGTTCTTGTCGCACATTCTTTCCTTCTGGTAAGGTAAAGTCCGAAACAATTTATAAAAATGATAAAATTAATGGAATTTTTAATTTATATTTTCCATCTGGCCGACTTGAAATTACTGGTAAATATTCAGATGGAACAAGACATGGAAAATGGGTTTTTTATGATAAAGAAAGCAAAATAGTATCTGAAGTTGTTTACACTCATGGAGTACCAGATAACTTAGATGAGGAGATTGAGAAAATAATGAAAGAACTGGATGAATTGGATAAAACAAAACATTTATTAAAAGAGCCACAAGATCAAATGTATAACGATTGAAATTGATGTTAAAATATTTAATATTTTTTACCCTGTTATCACAAATACATAGTCAGATTTTTTCTCAAAATAATTATAAATACTGGATTGGGTTTGCAGATAAAAATAATAACTCATATTCGATAAATTCACCTGAAGATTTTTTATCAACACGCGCAGTTGAAAGACGCGAAAGATATAATATTCCTTATGATTTAAAAGACTTACCAGTAACTGAGGCCTATGTTGACAGTATTCGAAAATATTATCCAAATATAAAATATGCCTCAAAATGGCTAAATGGTGTAGTTGTTGAAACTGATTTACCAATTGTTGAATCAAACTTAATGCACTTTGACTTTATTAAACAAATTCGTAAAATATATTCAAAAGGATTGTTAAAATCTGGAGTTTCTAAGTTTTATATTAAAGAAAATACATCTGTTGTTTATGATATAAATTCCTTGTATGGTGAGTCATTTTATAATTTCCAGACAATTAATGGAGGGTTTTTGCATGGCAAAGGATTTAAGGGTGAGAATATGTTAATTGCAATTCTAGATGCTGGATTTCGAGGAGTTACTGAATTTGGAACTTTTGACTCACTATGGATAAATAATAGGATAATGGATAGTAGAGATTTTGTGTCTGATACAGTTAATATATTTAATGCAGCCGACCATGGAATGCACGTTTTATCGATACTTGGCGGGTATTTTCCTGGTTACCAGGTTGGCTCAGCCCCAAATGCATCTTATTGTTTAATACGAACTGAAGATGTATCGTCAGAGTTTCCTGTGGAAGAGTATAATTGGGTAAGAGGGGCGGAATATGCTGATAGTATTGGTGCAGATGTTATAAATTCATCATTGGGATATTATATTTTTGATGACTCTTTGCAAAGCTATTCCTATCAGGATTTAAATGGGGATGTTGCAATTTCAACCCAGGGAGCTGACATTGCAGCCTCAAAGGGTATTTTGGTATGTTCAAGTGCCGGTAATGAGGGAAATAAACCCTGGCATTATATATTAGCTCCAGGTGATGGGGACAGCGTTATGTCAGTTGGTGCAATTAATAAATATAAAAACAAGGCTGGTTTTAGCTCATTTGGTCCAAGGGTTGATGGTGAAATTAAACCCAATGTAATGGCGTTGGGTGATGAAGCAGTTATCCAAATATATAATGGATCTTTTAATCTTGGAAATGGAACGTCTTATGCTTCGCCTGTAATGGCAGGAATGGCAGCATGTTTATGGCAGGCATTCCCGGAATATACAAATATGGATATTTTTCATGCGATTGAACAAAGTTGTGATAATTATAATAATCCTTCAGATTCAATGGGATACGGAATACCTGATTTTGTTAAAGCATATGCCCAATTATATAAGTTTGAAAATCAAAATATAGTTGATGATAAAAAATATGAGATTTTCCCAAATCCTTTTTCAGAAACATTAACTATATTAATTCATGAATCAAATTTTAAAGAAATTAGAATTCAGGTAATTTCATTACAGGGGAAACTTTTATTTTCAACCTCATATGAGTTAAATAATACTGGACTTCCTTATATAAAAATTTCCGATTTTAGTAATTACCCTACTGGAGTATATTTTTTAAGGATTGAGTCTGAAAAATATAGCAAGAATTTTAAAATTTTTAAAAATTAATGAAATCAACCCCGATTACTTTATTTCAACTAAATAATTCAATAAAAAAGGCAATTGAAAATGCATTTAATGAATCCATTTGGGTTATTGCTGAAATAAGTGAAATTAAAGTAAACCAAAACGGACATTGTTACCTCGAATTGGTTGAGAAAGAAGAGGAGGGAGATGTAATTTCTAAAGCGAAAGCAACAATCTGGGCTTATACATATAGAATATTAAAACCATATTTTGAAACCTCAACCGGGCAAACATTATCTCGAGGAATTAAAGTTTTAATTAAAGCACATGTGGAGTTTCATGAATTATATGGTTTTACCCTTAATGTTCAGGATATAGAACCTTCATTTACTATTGGTGAAATTGAAAGGAAAAGACTTGAAACAATAAAGAAATTGGAAGATGATGGAGTAATTCAAATGAATAAAGAATTGGAAGTTCCATTAGTTATTAAGAATATTGCGATTATTTCATCTGAAACTGCAGCCGGGTATGAAGATTTTTTAAACCATCTTCATAATAACGATTATGGATATACTTTTAATGATCGACTTTTCCCGGCAATAATGCAGGGAAAAGAAGCTGTTGACTCTATAAATAATGCGCTGGATAAAATATATGATAAGGAAGAGGAATTTGATGTAGTTGTATTAATTCGAGGTGGAGGTTCGCAATTAGATTTAAACTGTTTCGATGATTATTGGTTAGCTTATCATATCACACAATTTACCCTGCCGATAGTATCCGGTATCGGCCATACAAAGGATAATACGGTGGTTGATTTGGTTGTTCACACATCACTAAAAACACCAACAGCAGTTGCAGATTATATTGTATCAATTAACAGGGATTTTGAAATTGAAATAGAAGAAATTGGTTCTGAGATGTTCAATATTGCCAAAGATAAAATTCAATTATGGAAAACGGAAGTTTCATCTATTTCTAAAAAGCTTCACAAAGTGACTTCAACCCAATTATCTAACTTTAATAAAAAATTAGCTATAATCAAAGAAAAGATAAAATATAAGACCTTATCAAAAATTCAACAAAATAACAATGACCTATATAATTTAAAGAATGATTTAATTAGAGATCTTGATAAGTATTTTTCAAATACAAAAAACAATTTATTAGTCATTCAAAATGAAACGGTAACATGTATAAAAACAAGTCTTTCTAATACTAATAGTAAATTTCAAACCATTCAAAATAAAATAAATTATCTTAATCCAGATAGTATTTTAAAAAGAGGGTATTCTATCACTGTTAAAAATGGTAAAATTGTAAAAAGCATTAAAATAATAAGTGAAAATGATGAACTAATAACACAAGTTAGTGATGGAAGTTTTAAGAGCAAAGTTTTAAATAAAAGTATTTAAATATTAATGCTTATATTTATTGTTTCATTGCATGTCTCTACAAAAGATTAACTATAAATAAATTAGTAAAATAAAATACGAAAATGAAAAAAATAATTTTATCTGGAATAATATTCATTTCCATTTCAATGTGTTACGGACAAGTTTTTAATACTGCGAAAACCTTGAAAAAAGGAACAGTTGCTTTGGGTATAAATCCGGTTTTTATGGGTAGCGATTTTGGGATCTACTTGCATGGTGGAATTGGTTTGAAACAAGGATTGGACTTGGGCGGAAAAGTAGGACTTGGTTTAGGTGGCAATTATTTTGGGGCAGATTTGGAATGGGCATTAACAGGAAATAAACCTTACGTGTCTTTTTCAGCTGGAGGACATATTCAGGGAGATTTTGGTATTGACGGTACATTAAATATAACATTTCCCCTGGCTAAGAATGTATATCTATTTTCGGGAGCTGATATGGATATTAATTTTGGTAATACTATTGGTTTTCCTTTATGGATTCCCATTGGATTAGAAGTAGGTATTAGAAAACAAATGAATATAATTTTAGAAGGGGATATTGGAGTGCTTGATAATGCCGGCTCCATGTTTGGTGGAGGATTGAATTTATATTTTTAGGAAATAACTAATTTACTAATACCCCTGCTAATTCTTTTTCAAAACAGGTGTATTCCTCACTGGTTTTATTTGATGTGAATTCGTAAACTTTTTTGTATTTACGTATAGTGTAAAATTCTATTGCTCGCAAGTTTTTAACTGAGATATTTACCCTAATATTTTCAAAGCCATTGGTGCTGGCATATTTTTCAGCAAAGTCCATCAATTGTTTGCCTATACCTTTTTTTTGCCAAAAAGGGATTACTGCTAAACGATAAATTGTTAATGTCTTTTTTTGATTATTTTCGTTCTGCTCTTTTATTGGAGAGGTTGGACTTAATCCCATTGTTCCGATTGTAACATTTTTATCCCTTATAACATATAAATATTCATTCTCAATATCTTCCTTAACTGCCTGCATAGTAGCATTTTCCTCGTCCCATTGCACAATATTACTTTTTCGAAGTTCATCATTACATTGCCTGATTAAATATAACGCTTCAATTAAATGGTTTATATTTGCCTTAATAATTTCCATCAATATGGAGATGCTTTTTTATATATGACTAAGTTTTAGTCAAAACTGTTGCATTAAAATTATAAAAAATATTTTATTTACTTGTATTTTAATTGATAAATCCTAAAATAATAAATTTATTTGCTCGTTCTAGATTTGATTTTTGTAATATAGATAGTATGATTAAAGTGTTTCAATATACCTTTTTATTGGGTTTGGTAATTATTATTTTTTCTTGCAGGGATAAAGAATTAATAAGGTCATCTGATTGGCTAACCTTTTCAAAAGATACCGTTTATTTTGATACCATTTTTACAAGGGTTGGATCAATTACCAAACAAGTTAAAATATATAATTTCACAAAAGATGATATTGATATTAGATCTATATATCTGGGTAAAGGAATAAATTCTGAATTCAGGTTAAATATTGATGGCTTTGGGGGAAATATGAAGGAAAATATAAAAATACGGGCACAAGATAGCTTGTTTATCTTTGTTGAAGTAACTATAGATCCTACTCTTGATAAACTGCCTATGGTTGTTGAAGATTCAATAGTTGTTGTTACTGATGATAAAGTTCAGGATATAAATTTACTGGCCTGGGGACAGAATATGAAATTATTTGTTTCTTGGGAAGATATAATAAACACATCTACATGGATAAATGAATTACCCTATTTGATTTATGGTAGCGTTCCTGTTGACACGGATGAAGTATTAACAATTGAAGCTGGAACAAAAATTTATTTTCACAGGTATTCAAGCTTGATAGTGCAAGGGACATTGATTGTAAATGGGACAAAAGAAGAGCCTGTAATCTTTCAGGGAGACAGAAAAGATGAAGTATATGAAGGGTATTCATATAATGATGTTCCTGGTCAGTGGCAAACTATTGCTTTTATTGATGAAAGCAAAAGTAATTCAATTAATTATGCCGTGATAAAAAATGGAGCAACAGGAATACAAATTGGAGATCCAGGTAAAATAAACAAGCCTGATATTGTTATTTCTAACACTATTATTGATAATATGAGTGGAGGAGGAATTGTTGCCTGGGGTGCAACAATTAATGCAAATAATTCTATAATATCAAATTGCGGATATGAAGCTTTGGGATTATTTGGCGGAAATCATTCTTTTACTCATTGCACTATTGCAAATTATTGGGATTTATTCCCTAATTTTTCAAATAGAAGCACTCCGGCAGTAATTGTAACAAATTATGTTGATAGTTTCCCATATTTTAATTATGAAAAAGCGGAACTGGAAGTAATAGATTTTAAGGCTGATATTGAAAAGGCCCAGTTTAATAATTGTATAATTTTCGGCAATCTTGATAATGAAATTTTTATTCGTGATTCTAGTATTGCGCAATTTAATAATTGCTTATTTGATTATAATTTAATTCGAATAAATAAGAAATCGCAAGAATTATTTAAAGATTATCTGGGCATTAATTTTTATGATATGGATCCTCGCAAGGATTCATTATTTGTTGATATTAAAAAAAGGGATTATAGTCTGGATTCTATATCGTATGCTATTGATTTAGGCTCATTAAATTATGCCCGGCAGGTTCCGGTTGATTTTAATGGAAGCAGCAGAACTATTGATGGGAAACCAGATTTAGGTGCTTATGAATTCCAAAAATAACCCGGATAAATGAAATATACACTTATTTTTTTTATTGTTATTTTTCTATCTATCCTTCTTTCTTTCTCATTAAAATCAGAAAAAAATACTTCAAAAATTAAAATTGTATTTTATAATGTTGAAAATTTATTTGACACGTTTGACGATACACTTAAAAATGACAATGAATTTTTACCAAATTCTATTAAAAAATGGACAATCGATAGGTACAATAATAAAATAAATAATATTTATAAAGTTATTGTAGCCATTGGAGGATGGGAACCACCAGCTATAATTGGTTTATGCGAAATTGAAAATAAATATGTACTTAATTCATTAGTAAATAATACCCCTTTAAATAAATACGATTATGATATTATTCATTACGAATCTCCTGATAATCGTGGAATAGATGTTGGATGTATTTATTTAAAAAATGCGTTTAAACCAATTTATTCATACCCAGTTGAGATTAATTTTCCAGGTTCACCTCGATCAAAAACCCGTGATATTTTATATATAAAAGGGATTTTAAATAAGATAGATACCTTGCATTTGTTTATTAATCATTGGCCTTCACGAATGGGGGGGCAAGGTAAAACTGAGAAGAAAAGAATTTACGTTGCAGAAGTTTTAAAAAGTAAAACTGACTCTATCTTTAGCATAAATCCAAAATCGAATATTGTTATTATGGGTGATTTTAACGATGAAAAAGATGATAAAAGTATTGCTGAATTTTTAATTGGTGGAGACTCCAAACAATTAATTCCAATGATAGGAAATTCAGATGATAAAAATAGCGGAACAATTAAATATAAGGGTAGTTGGTCTATTTTTGACCAGATTATTATATCAGAAAACATACTTAATAAGCAAAACCCAATTCAATGTAATATTAACGATGCTGTTATCTTTAAACCTGATTTTTTATTGCATGAAGATGATAAGCATACAGGGTATGAACCCTTCCGTACTTATTCCGGATCAAAATATTTCGGTGGATTTAGCGATCATTTACCGGTGGTTCTGGAGTTAACTATTAATAACTAACCGTTTTTAATTTCTAATCCCAATTTATTCCCCTGCTCAATCATATAGTTGAACGCTTCTTCGTAGCTATTCTTTATTATTCCATCAAGAATACCTTCTTTAATTGCAGTTTTAATAATACCGACTTCCTTACATGGTGGAATCTGAAAATATTTCATAATTTCCTCACCTGATATTGGTGGCTGGAAATTTCGTAAAGCATCTTTTTCTTCTATTTCTTTTAGTTTTTCTCTAACCAATTTAAAGTTTGATAAATAGTTGTCTCTTAATTCTTTGTTTTTTGAGGTAATATCAGCTTCACAAAGGGTCATTAAATCATCAATATCGTCACCTGCATCAAATAATAACCTTCTAACAGCTGAATCTGTTACCTCATCTGTAGATAAAACCATTGGCCTGTGATGCAGACTAACCATTTTTTGTACATATTTTAATTTATCATTCAAAGGCATTTTTAATCGCCTGAAAATTTTTTCAACGATTTTAACACCTTTAAATTCATGACCATGAAAAGTCCATCCATTATTTTCGTAATATTTTTTAACTTTTGGTTTTCCAATATCATGCAATATTGCTGACCATCTTAACCATAAGTTATCAGTATGTTTACTAATATTATCCAGTACTTTTATAGTATGATAGAAATTATCTTTATGTTTTACACCTTTAATAACATCAACACCTTTTAATTCATTTAATTCTGGTAAAATTAACTGCAGCAAGCCTGATTCATCAAGCAATTTAAATCCAATAGATGGTTTGGGGGACAATATAATCTTATACAATTCATCAATAATTCTTTCTTCTGAAATTATTTTTATTCTTGAACTATTATTTATAATGGCCTTAAATGTTAAATCTTCAATTGTAAAGTTTAATTGTGTGGCAAACCTTATAGCCCGAAGCATTCTTAACGGATCATCAGAAAATGTAATATCTGGATCAAGTGGGGTTTTAATTATTTTATTTTTTATATCTTTTATTCCTTCAAAAGGATCTATTAATTCTTCATAATTATGTTGATTAAGGTTTAAGGCTAAAGCGTTGATTGTAAAATCCCGTCGTTTTAAATCGTCTTCCAACGTTCCGTTTTCAACAATAGGTTTTCTTGAATTTCGCTGATAGGATTCTTTTCTGGCGCCTACAAATTCTACCTCAAGGTCATTATATATTAATTGTGCAGTTCCGAAATTCTTAAAAACCGTTACTGGAATATTTTTTCCTAATTTTTTTGAAGTTTTTTTTGCGAGATCTATTCCACTTCCAACAACAACAATATCAATATCTTTAGACTGTCGATCTAAAATCACATCTCTTACAAAACCTCCAATTACAAAAGCTTCTTTATTTTCGATTGTTATAATTTCAGAAATGACTTTAAAAATATTGTCATATAGACACTTCTTCATATTTACATATGTCAATTTGTTATTATTTATGACAAAATTACAATTATTTATATGTAACTCAGTAAACTTATTTAAATTTTAAATGTTGGTATAGTAATTGCCAATTACAAATTAAACTATTACATTTAATTAAAATTTCTGATTATGATTGAACATTTAACCCTGGATACATTCAAAGAGAAAGTATTCAATTTCGAACAAAATAAAGAATGGAAATTCGAAGGCAATAAGCCATGTATAATTGATTTTTATGCAGATTGGTGTGGGCCATGCAAAATGGTAGCCCCGCTACTTGAAGAGCTTTCAGGAGAATATGAAGGTAAACTTGATGTATATAAGGTTGATACTGAGGCTGAAAGACAATTGGCTGGTATGTTTGGTATTCAAAGTATTCCTTCTTTATTATTTGTCCCGATGGATGGACAACCGCAAATGGCAATGGGAGCTTTACCTAAAGAATCTTTTGTGAAAGCATTTAAAGATGTTTTAAATGTGGAGAAAGAAAATTAAAATAAAGGGCTTATAAAAAGCCCTTTTTTTTTATTCTTTTTTTTAATAATTTTGTACTGTCCACTAAGGGGGTGCCTTTTTCCATAAATGATGGAATTAAAATCAGGCTGAGATTATACCCTTAGAACCTGATCCGGGTAATTCCGGCGCAGGGAATTAGCAACCATAGCAGTTGCAACCATAAAATTATTAACATTATTTAATTACTTCTAATGAAACAAGTCTTTATTCTGCTTGCATTTCAATGCATTTCATTTGTTGCTTTTTCTCAATTTAATTTAAGTGGTACAGTAACTGATAATAATGGTAATCCATTAATTGGTGCCAATGTAATTTTAAAGGGTACATATTTTGGCACAGTAACTGGCGAAAATGGCAAATTTGTTTTATCAAACATTGATTCAGAAATTATTGAAATCCGCGTATCATTTATCGGATATAAAACAAAAGACTTAAAAGTTAATGTTAATCAAACTAATAATCTTGAAATTGACCTTAAAAAAGAAGCATATTTGGCTGAAGAGATCATCGTATCTGCAACACGTGTTAAATCTGGTGTTCCGGTAGCGCATACTAATCTTTCAAAAAATGAATTGGACAGAAACAATAATGGCCAGGATGTTCCTTTTTTACTTGAACTTACACCATCTTTTGTTTCCAGTTCGGATGCTGGAACTGGGATTGGCTACACAAATTTTAAAATTAGGGGAACTGATCTGGAGCGAATCAATGTTACTATTAATGGAATTCCATTAAACGATGCTGAATCTCATGGCGTTTGGTGGGTTGATTTGCCTGATTTCAGCTCTTCTACAGAAGATATACAAATTCAACGGGGAGTTGGAGCATCATCAAATGGAGCAGGGGCATTTGGAGCCACAATTAATTTGCAATCTTCTGCTTTGAGTAAAGAACCTTTTACAGAAATTGACGGGGGATATGGATCATTTAATTCATTTAAAAGAAATGTAAAAATTGGAACAGGATTGTTAAAGGATAAATTTGCTTTTGAAGGCCGATTATCTAAAATAACTTCAGATGGCTTTATTGACAGAGCCTGGTCAGACTTATTTTCTTATTATTTGTCTGGTGGTTTATTTACTGAAAAAAATGTCTTAAAATTTAATATTTTTTCTGGAATTGAGGATACATATCAGGCCTGGTGGGGGGTACCAAAAGTGAGATTAGAAAATGATTTGGAAGGAATGATGCGATATGAAGATCACTATCTATATACTCCAGAACAAACCAATCATATGATAAATTCAAATTCCAGAACTTATAATTATTATACATACGATAATGAAATTGATCATTATAATCAAACTCATTATCAGCTACATTTTACTCACGAAATAGCAAGCAATTTATATGCAAATATTTCTTTACATTATACAAGAGGACTAGGGTATTATGAACAATTTCTAAACGATGAAAATTTGATTAATTATCAATTAGACTCATTGTTTCTTGAAAATGATACTATTACTTCAAGTGATTTAATTAGAAGAAAATGGCTTGATAATTATTTTTACGGCATGACCTATGCTTTAATTTATAATAAATCTTTATATGATTTTACTATTGGAGGTGGAATAAATACTTATGATGGCAATCATTATGGTAGAATAATTTGGACTGAATTTGCAAGTAATGGAGAAATTAATCATGAATGGTATAGGAGCAATGGACTCAAAATAGATGCAAATATTTATGGGAAAATTAATTATCATTTAAATGAACAAGTTAATCTATACGGAGATTTACAATACAGATATATCAATTATAAAATTGATGGTATAGATGATGATTTATTTGATATTTCAATAGATAATTTAGCCTATCATTTTATTAATCCTAAAATTGGAATTTTTTATAAAATAAGAGATGATCAAAATGTGTATTTTTTGTTTGCTACTGCTAATCGAGAGCCAAAAAGAACTGATTTAAAAGATGCTATAAAGAAAGCTGAAGTAAAACTTCCTTCGCAAGAGACTTTGTATGATTATGAATTGGGAAGTGAATTTTCTATTTCAAAAGTAAATATGCAGGTTAATTTTTATTATATGAATTATAAAGATCAATTAGTGCAAACAGGTGAGATTAATGATGTTGGGGATGCTTTGTTGGTAAATGTTCCGAAAAGTTATCGCAGAGGTATTGAATTTATATCTAAGGTAAAACCTATAAAAAGAATTGAGTGGGGGTGTAATCTTACGATAAGTCAGAATAAAATTATAGAGTATATTGATCATGTTGATGATTGGGATAATTGGGGTTCTCAAATAGAGACTCAATTAAGTAAAACAGATATTTCTTTCTCACCTGATTTTATTGCTGGAAGTGAATTTCTTTATAATCCATTTAAAGGAGCAATTGTCAATCTGTCAACAAAATATGTTGGCCGGCAGTATATTGATAACACATCAAATAAAGAGAGAAGCCTGGATCCATACCTGGTCAATAATTTATCATTAATTTATGATATTAAAGGGAAGCATTCAAAAAGTATTAAGCTTAAATTTTCGATTCTCAATCTTTTAAATGAAGAATATGAAACTTTTGCATGGGTATATAGATATTTTTATGAAGGTGAAGAATTTACAATGGATGGCTATTTTCCACAAGCAGGCAGACATTATATGGCTGGTTTAAACATTCTGTTTTAATATTTTAAATTTTATTATTTAT
>CAZBZX010000088.1:11040-12570 GCA_964496465.1 uncultured Bacteroidales bacterium | reverse complement strand
TAAATAATCTTATTTATCAAACATACCTTCATAGTCAACTTCATCTATTTCCATATCATAATCGCTATAAACTGTATTCATTTCCTTTATAAATACATTCAACTCATCAAAGAAACTTTTGAATCCATCTTTAAAGTATGTTTCAGCATCCACTTTCGAGTCATCGCCAAATATGAACCGGCCATCTGCCCAGTAATCATAATAATCATCACAGGTTACTTCGTTAGTAGCTTCATTCCAATCACACCATTCATCTTTTTCATCACTTCGTGTAACAAAAAATTCAACTTCAGCAATTTTTTCACTTTTATCAACATAAGCTACATAAAAATTCATGTATTCATTCATTGCGTCAACTTGAGTTTGAGTATTTGCTTCTTCTTCTGCCTTAATGTCCCAATCAATATTATCCATAGCCGGAACCATATCTTTCACATTTACTTCACCTCCAATTCTAATATTAAGCACGTCAATAAATCCATAAGATCCTTCTAAAATTTTTTCAATATCAACCTCTGTCCATTCGTCATAATCTTCTTCTATACATGCACCTGTTTCCCAGTCCCAATTTATACAATATGGTTCTGAAGTAACGGTATGTGTATTATCCTCAATATTGGCATCAGTAAAGTCCCCATTTATTCCAACCGAAAATTTAATAACTTGTTTATCTCCATGTTTCATTCCACTTTCTGCTGAAGCATCTTTAAAATCATTTGATAAGGTTGCATATAATTCATAAGTGCCAATTTTCATAGATGCATCAATCGATTCTGGTACACCTTTAGCATTATATTTACCTGTAAAAATTACTTCCATTGCAGTATTACCATCCACTTTTAAATTCGCTGATAATTTTACAGGTACTTCAGTAAGTTCTCCATCCGTAAGATCGCCTGCTATAGGATCCCAACTAAATTCTTCAACAGTAAATACCGCATTATTTGTGGTAGAAGAGGCTGTTGCAGGAAATTTAAATATGGCTAAATTTCCTTCTGCAGTCTGCTCAAAATCCTCAATATCCGAATCCCATTCCCACGTGCCAGCAAAATCCTCCTGATATTGTTCCTCAATAGTTGGATCATTCTCAACAGCACTTGTTAAGGTTCTTAAATTCCTCAAAACATCAAAAATTGAAGCTCTCTCCTGAGCAAAATCACTTAATACAGTTAATGTACTAAATGCAACAGCTGATTTATAGTTCTCTTCAGAATTATCCCCTTCCATTAAGGTAGTGAAATTAATTGCCGCTTCAGCAGCATCAGATTTAGATAGTTCGTCCAACTCATTAATAAAATCTACCCCAACATCAGCAATATTAGATTTGTGATCTTCAGGTTTTAAAGAACTAAATTTATCTGGTTCACCGGTTTGTTCATCAACCTTTCCTGGGTCTCCTTCATTTTTGTCTTTTTTACATGAATCAAGACTAAACAATAAACCAAGGGCTAAAAATAAAATTAAAAAATTTTTCATAATTACATATTTATTGGTTATTTAATGGAAAATATTTATCATATTAATTGTATA
>CAZBZX010000088.1:0-11030 GCA_964496465.1 uncultured Bacteroidales bacterium | reverse complement strand
CCATATATATATCAAAATTTGTCCCATTTTCATAACTATTAATAATTGAAACTAATAGACTAAAAAAATAATTCAATGGTCTTTTGTTATTATTATTCTAAATTTAGTAAAAATAACTATTAAAGTAACATTTATTTGACGAGATTTATATATTTGAATATTAATAATTGAAAATAGTTTATTAAAATATAAATTATTAAAAACTATGGGCATCATTAAATCAATTATAACTTGGCGTAACATTAAACGGATGTTCGAAATTGATTTGTTTATGAAATTTCCTTTTGATGTTCAAAATGAGCAGTTATTTAAGTTGTTAAGAAAAGCTGAAGAAACAGAATATGGAAAAAGATATGATTTTAAATCTATAAAAAGTTACGAGTCATTTCAAACCAAAATTCCTATAAATGACTACGATTCATTAAAACCATTGATTAACAGAATTAGAAAAGGGGAACAAAATATTCTTTGGCCAAGCGAAATTAAATGGTTTGCAAAATCATCGGGCACCACGAGCGACAAAAGTAAATTTATTCCTGTTAGTAAAGAATCATTGGAAGAATGCCATTTTACCGGAGGAAAAGATGTGCTTGCATTTTATACGAACAACTTTCCAGAAACAGATATTTTTAAAGGAAAAAGTTTAACCCTTGGTGGAAGCAATAAGATTAACAATATCTCGAATGATTCTTATTTTGGCGACCTATCAGCAATTTTAATTGAAAATATCCCTTTCTGGACAAATTTAATTCGTTCACCTAAAAAGGAAATTGCCTTAATGGACGATTGGGAAGAAAAATTAGATAAAATTACTGAATCTACTATTTTAGAAAATGTTACCAGTCTTGCCGGTGTACCCTCATGGAATCTAGTACTCATCAAACACATTTTAAATTATACAAATAAATCTAATTTACTTGAAGTTTGGCCAAACCTTCAACTTTTTATTCATGGTGGTGTAAGTTTTAAACCTTATAAGGAACAATTTAAACGTTTAATTCCCTCACCAAATATGCATTACCTGGAAACATACAACGCATCAGAAGGGTTTTTTGCTATTCAAAACCAACCAGACCGAGATGATATGCTTCTAATGCTTGACTATGGGATTTTTTATGAGTTTATACCAGTTGAAGTTATGGATAATGTTAATCCTAAGGCTATTCAGCTAGAAGAAGTGGAAGAAGGAAAAAATTACGCTATAGTTATTACAACAAACTCAGGTTTATGGAGATATAAGATTGGCGATACAGTGAAAATTACTTCTAAATACCCGTTAAAAATTAAAATATCTGGAAGGACAAGGCATTTTATAAATGCTTTTGGCGAAGAATTAATAATTGATAATGCTGAAAAAGCCTTACAAATTGCCTGTGATAAAACTAGTGCCTTAATTAAAGACTATACTGCCGGGCCAATTTACATGGAAGAAAACGAGCAAGGTACTCATGAATGGCTAATAGAGTTTGAAAAAGATCCAGATAATATGGACTTTTTTACTAATATATTAGACAATGCACTTAAATCTGTTAATTCTGATTATGAAGCAAAAAGATATAAAAATATTACTTTGCGCTTGCCAGAAGTAAAAGCCATGAAAAAAGGAACTTTTTATGAATGGTTAAAACAAAAAGGGAAACTCGGTGGTCAAAATAAAGTACCTAGATTAAGTAATGACAGAAAATATATTGATGAAATTCTTACAATAAATAATACTATTTAAATGGTTTATTTTATCAGCATTTATTTACTATTTGTTTTTTCGACTAAAACAGATTTTATATTGGAAAAAAAAATTTCTTTCCCATCTGTTACTTTTGAAGTAGATCGATTTGGTGATTTCTATGGAGTAAACAATAATACCTTCTTTAAGATTTCTAATAATACATCAGAAAGAATAAATTATTCAAATAATTTATTGGGAAAACCGCAACAAATTGATGTAAGAAATCCATTGCAACTTATACTTTATTATAAAAATAACAATACTTTAATATATCTCAATAATACATTAGATGAGATTCGAAGTCCAATTTCTCTCGATGATCTTGAATTTTATAATTCAGGTTTAATATGTTCATCCAATTTGGGAGGAATTTGGTTTTATGATCATTTTAAAAAGCGACTTTATTATATTAATAAATATTTAGAAATTGAAATAGAATCTGTTGACCTGGAAACTATTATACAAAAAATTGATGCGCCTAATTATTTAATTGAATCCCAATCCAAAGTTTACTTAAACATCCCAAATAAAAGTATTCTTGAATTTAATCAAAACGGAGAACTTATAAGTAAAATTAATATCTTAACTCAAAAAGTTATTGCTGTTCAAAATGAAAATATTTTTTATTTACACGCTGATTCATTAGGATCATATCATATTTTGACAAAAAATAACTATATTGTACCATTGCCAGAAAATAATTTTTCTGATATAAAAATTCAGAATAAAAAAATATACATTTTTATGGATAACAGTCTTTCTATTTATAAAATAATAAACTAATTTAGAATTCTTTGAATTATTAATTAATTAACTAT
This sequence comes from uncultured Bacteroidales bacterium, assembly GCA_964496465.1. Lineage (GTDB taxonomy): Bacteria > Bacteroidota > Bacteroidia > Bacteroidales > CAYFUP01 > CAZBZX01. The sequence goes on along the minus strand of CAZBZX010000088.1, from coordinate 8,486 downwards.
TTAACTATGCATATTGCAGTAGGGGGTAATATTGGATCCGGAAAAACTACTTTAACAGAATTATTATCAAAACATTATGGATGGGAACCTCATTATGAAGATATTGATGACAATCCCTATTTAAACGATTTCTATGACGATATGCAACGATGGTCATTCAATTTGCAAATCTATTTTTTAAATACAAGGTTTAATCAAATTAATGAATTCAGAAAGACAGGGAAAACTGTAATACAGGATCGTACCATATATGAAGACGCATATATCTTTGCACCAAACCTGCACTCAATGGGATTAATGTCGACCCGTGATTTTGAAAATTATTTCACCTTATTTAATCTGATGAGTTCGTTAATTCAGCCTCCTGATTTATTAATATATTTACGTGCAACAGTTCCAACTTTAGTAAGACAAATCCAAAAGCGAGGACGTAAGTTTGAAGATGGAATAAGACTGGATTATTTAAAACGGTTAAATGAACGTTATGAAGCCTGGATCCAATCCTATAATTTGGGGAGGATGCTAATAATAGATGTGGATCAATATAATTTTTCTGAAAATCAGGAGAATCTTAGCATTGTAATTGATAAAATAAATGCTGAAATAAACGGATTATTTTAATATTCTAATAATTTGAAAATGAAAAGTTATAAATATATACTGTGCTTAATTCTAATAATCAGTAATATTTATGTTTTCACTCAGGAAAATATCCAATTTGAGCATTACACAATTAATGACGGAATATCGCAAAGTACCATAAATGAAATAATTCAGGATAGCGAAGGACTTATTTGGTTCACTACATATGATGGACTTAATAAATTTGATGGTTATAACTTTACTATTTACAGAAATGATCCCGATAACAAAAACTCTTTATCTCAAAACTATTGTATTTGCTTAGAAGAAGACGCCAAAGGAAGAATTTGGATTGGAACTTTTAATAAAGGGGTTGATATTTATGATAAATCCAACAATACCTTTACACATTACGAATATGATAAAGATAATCCAAACTCTATAAGCAATAACCAAATTAAAGCTATTTTTAAAGATAAAAACAATAATATCTGGATAGGTACCCTTGAAAATGGATTAAATAAATTTATCGAATACAACCAACGGTTTATCCGTTTTATTCACGAACCGGGAAATCCAAATACGTTGCCCGGGGAAGCAGTATTTTCTATAAGTCAGGATAGTTCGGGAAATATATTAGTAGCTGGAAACGGACCAGTTTATTCAGAAATTGACCCACAAACAAATATAATTACAACCAAACAATTTACTTCATTTGAAATTGATGGTAAAGCACAAAATACCGGACTTCGGATTTTTGTTGATAGCGATAATAAGATTTGGATCGGCACTGAAGGATTTGGACTATTTCGGCAAACACAAATTAATAAAGAATTTATAAGGTATTCGGCTGATAATCCAAATGAGATTGGAAACAATATTGTAATAGCTATTTTTGAGGATGATAATAAAAATGTTTGGGTTGGTACAAATGGAGGCGGAATAAGCATATTTGATAAAAAGGATAAAACAATACGTCAATATAAATTCAATGCAAACGATCCAAAAAGCGTAAGCTCCAATGCTATATATACCATAATTCAAGATAAAGGGGGCACAATGTGGGTGGGAACATACGGAACCGGTATAAATCTTTATAATCGATATAAAATCAAATTCAAGCATTATAATAATAATCCTTTAGATCCAAATAGTCTTTGCTATAAATCAGCTATGAGTATTATTGAAGATTCACAGGGAAAAATATGGGTAGGAACCGATGGAGGCGGTTTTGATTTATTTGATAAGGAAAATAATATCTTTTATCATCACAAACATGATCCAACTAATCCACTTAGTAATCCTTCACCGGTAGTAATTATGCTTTATGAAGATTCACAAAATAATTTTTGGATTGGCACATACGCCCGTGGTTTAATTTTATATAATAGAGAAACAAACCGATACAGACAATTTGTACCTGATTTAAATAACCCTGAAAGTATTGGGCATTTAAATGTTTGGGCTATTTATGAAGACTCCAAAAATAATTTATGGATTGGCTTAATGGGTGGAGGATTAGATATTTATAACCGTGTAACTGATAAATTCAAACATTTTAAACATAATTTAGAAAATCCTGAAAAACTAAGTAATCCCAACATTAAAACTCTATTTGAAGATAGTAAAGGCAATTTTTGGGTTGGAACTGAAGGAGGTGGTTTAAATAAGTTCATTTACTCAAACGAATCATTTGTCAGATATATGTCTGATGAAGCTGATAAATCAAGTTTAAGCAATAATGATATCAGGACAATTTTTGAAGATTCAAAAAATAACCTTTGGATAGGAACCGGAAGTGGTCTAAATTTATTTGATTATAAATTGGGGAATTTTACTATTTATACCGATAAGCAAGGATTACCCAGTAATGTAATAAATGGAATGTTGGAGGATAATTCTGGTAATTTATGGATATCAACAAATAATGGTATTTCCAGATTTAATCCTGATACTAAAGAATTCAGAAATTATGGTACTGGCGATGGACTGCAGGGCAGGGAATATAATTATACAAGTTCACTAAAATCGTCAGATGGGGATATGTATTTTGGCGGTATAAATGGTTTTAATGTATTTAATCCCGATAAAATAAAAGACAATCCTTATAAACCTCCTGTAATTATTACCGATTTTAAAATTTTCGGAAAATCACATCCTTTTCTTACAAAAAAAATAAACGATACAATTATTAGTGAATCTATTTCACAAGTTAAAGAAATAGAATTAACATATAAAGAAAACGCTATTTCGTTTGAATTTGCTGCGTTGGATTTTGCCAGTCCTGAAAAAAATCAATACAAATATATGCTTGAAGACTTTGATCTTGACTGGATAGAAACAGATGCATCAAAAAGATATGCCAGTTATACTAATCTTGAAGGAGGAGAATATTATTTTAAAGTGAAAGCCTCAAATAATGATGGTATTTGGAATGATGATGGAATATCCATTAAAATAATTGTATATCCACCGTATTGGAAAACATGGTGGTTTAGAATTTCTTTAGTGAGTTTAATTATTATTATTGTAGTTTTTGCTATACGGTACAGGATAAAATTATTAAAACAAGAAAAAGAACAACTTGAGCAAAAAATTCATGAAGCAGTAGCCGAAATAGAAGATAAACAATTGGAACTGGAAGATCAGAATAAGCAATTGATTCAGAAAAAAGAAGAAGATGAACTAAGAAACTGGGCATCGAGAGGAATAGCATTTTTTAGCGATTTACTGAGACAAAACGATGAAAATATTAATAAAATGTCGCAGTTTGTTATAAATGAACTTGTTAAATATCTTGATGTTAATGTAGGTGGATTTTGGATAAAAAATACCGATCATGAAGGAAAAGATATATACGAGTTGAAAGGTATTTCAGGGCTAAGTGAAACTAAATTTGAAAAAAGAATCGTTTATGTAAAAGAAGACCTGGTTGGGGCATGCGCTTATGATAAAAAGACAATGTATATATCTGATATTCCAGCTAATTACATAAAAATTGAATCCGGATTAGGATCAATGAAAGCAAAGTATTTATTGCTAATTCCTTTAATTTTTAATGACCAGTTATATGGGATAATTGAATTAGCATCAATTAATAACATCCCCAAATACAAAATTCAATTTGTTGAAGAATTGAGTGAGAAAATTGCAGCTTCAATTAATTCTATTCAAATAAATGAAAATACTACAAAATTATTGGAGCAAACAGAAACTCAAGCAAGCGAGCTGAGATCCAGTGAAGAAGAATTACGACAAAATCTTGAAGAGATGCAGGCTACTCAGGAACAAAATGCTAAAAAAGAACAAATTTTATTAGCGGAAATTGATGAATTAAAGAAAAAAATAAAAGAGATTTCAAAATCCACAAAACCTCCTTCCTCAAAAAAAAATAACTAATCTTTATGTCACTTTGTCTTATTAGCTTGTTAAGATGAAATAATTTCTAATTTATCATATTTTTATATCTAAATATATAGATATTTAAATTTTTGGTATTATTTTTGTAAACATTTCTATAATTAATTATGAAACAAGCATTAAAAATTAAAAAATAAACGTATGAAAAAATATCTATTTAAATATAAAATATATCTCATTTCTACATTATTGGGTGCAATATTGGGTTATCTGTATTGGTATAAAATAGGATGCAGCACAGGAACATGTCCAATAACATCTGTCTGGTATAATACTTCTTTATATGGGGCATTATTAGGGTATCTTATTAGGGATTTATTAAAAAGTACAATTATTAAAAATAAAGTTAAAAACAAACAAGTAAATGAATAGAATTACAATAAATGAAGTAACTTGTCCAAGCAATCATTATTGTCCGGTTATAAAAATTTGTCCAGCTAGTGCAATTGAGCAAGATGGACCTTTTAGCACTCCTGTAATAAATGAAGAAAAGTGCAGCGAATGTGGAAAATGTATGAAAGTATGTCCATATGGCGCATTTCAATTAAATAAAAATTAATATTATGAAGAAAATAGGTTTATTCTCACTTATACTAATATTTGGAATTTCAACAAGTTGTAATAGTGAAAATAGTAAAAATACAAAACAAAATATTGAATTAATTTCGAATGCATCCAATGGAGCTGTAGGTACCATTAAGTTAACAAAACAAGAATTTTTGACAAAAGTGATGAATTATGAGAAAAATCCAAATGAATGGATTTATCTAGGAGACTTACCTTGTTTAATTGATTTTTATGCTGATTGGTGTGCTCCTTGTAGAATTGCAGGACCAATCTTAGAAGAGCTAGCACAAGAATATACAGGGAAAGTTTATTTTTATAAAGTAGATACTCAAACCGAAAGAGAACTAGCTGCTGCTTTTGGAATTCAAGGTATCCCTGCTTTTTTATTTTGTCCAATGATAGGAAATCCACAAATGACGTCAGGTATTGCCAGAACTCCTGAAGAAACTAAAACAATGTTTAAAGAACTAATTGATAATTATTTATTAAATAATAACTGAAGTAAAAAAAAGAATCGTAATTAATCAACAGCAAAAAAATCAAGATAAACAGAGTAGAAATTAATAGTGTCAGGAATTAATTTATTCGTTTTATATCCTGATTCCCAATTCGTCCAGTATCCGTTTTCATCGCTTTTAAAAATATCAATATAATATACGATAGTATCTATATTTCTAAAAAATACATCTCCCAAATTATCTGATATCAATGAATCTATTCCATTTTTATATCCTATCCAATCGTCATATGAAGTGTATAAAGTAACTAAAGCTCTATCAACTATAGGTGTATCTGCAATGTTTTTAAATATTCTAATTGACAAATCAGTAGGTTGAATAACTTTTAAAGTTTGAGAATATTCATCTTTATATTTATTTTTTTCTGATTGGGCTGTTAATGTGATTGTATAATGTCCTGAATTTCTATAAAATATAGTTGGATAAAATTCGCTTGAATTTTGCCCATTTCCAAAATCCCAAAAAAAAGTTTTAGCATTCGTTGACAGATTATTGAAATCTATATTTTCATAAGTTAAAATGCTGCTGTTATTAATGGTAAAATAAGCATTTGGTTCATCGATGCATGAAGTCATAATAATAAAAATCCCATATAGCAGTTGGGAAAATTTCATAAAAGTTAAAAAGCAGCCATTAATAGTTCGATATCTTTTGATGGAATACCTAAAATTTCACCCAAATAAGTATTTGTTAATATACCATTATAAACATAAACACCATGTCTAACGCCCAAATCGTTTTGTAGTAAATATTTAATTTCACCATATTCTCCTAAATTTATAAGTAATGGGGTAAATACATTACTTAGTGCAATAGAAGCAGTTCTGGCCACTCTGGAAGGAATATTAGGAACACAATAATGTATAACTCCATACTTTTTAAACACTGGATTTTCATGAGTCCGACATTCTGATGTTTCAATACAACCTCCCTGATCAATACTAATATCTACTATAATTGAATTTTCCTTCATTTTTTTCACCATTTCTTCGGTAATAACAAATCGTGGTGAATTTTGGTTAATATGAAGTGCACCAATCACGACATCAGCCGAAATCAATGCTTTTTCAAGTACCCTTTGATGAAATACGGATGTAAACAATCGTTGTCCTAAATTATTTTGTAATCGTCGTAATTTAATATTCGAATAATCAAAAACTTTAACCTGAGCTCCTAAGCCCAATGCTGCCTTGGCTGCATATTCACCTGTAATTCCAGCACCTAAAATAACTACATCGGCAGGTGTTACACCTGTTATACCCCCTAAAAATACCCCTTTTCCCTCATGCACATTACTTAAATATTCAGCAGCAATTAAAATTGAAGCCGAACCAGAAATTTCACTCATCGATCGGTCAATTGGATAATAATCTTCATCGGCTTTTAAATTTTCAAAAGCAATTGCTGTAACTTTTTTTTCAATTAATTTTCGGATGTATTGGTTTAGATCTTCGCTAAAATGTAATGCAGATATAATGACTTGATTTCCTTTAAGTAGATCAATTTCATGCAAAGTTAATGGGGCAACCTTAATTATAATATCACATTGATAAATTTCATTACTCGAATCAACTATTAATCCTCCATATTCACTATAATTAACATCCTGATAACTTGCCTTTTTACCAGCATCTTTTTCAATTATTACCTCATGTCCATGTTGCACAAGGATTTCAACAGATTCAGGCGTAATGGCGACTCTATTTTCAATTTTGTGATTTTCTTTTGGAATTCCAATTTTAAACTTTCTCTTGTTTTTACCAACTTCCAACATCTCTTCCTGTGGAATGTAATGGCCTTTTCTAATAAAAACTGATGACGGAGAATTGCCAGGGTTAGTCATAGGATCAAGTATTTAATTTCAGATTTTTAAAATTAATTAAATCTTTAATGAAAAAAAACAATACTGTCAATATTAAATTTACCGGGAGGTAAATATACAAAATTACTTATTAAGTTGGACTATTCGCTTTGAATCAGGCAATACTTTAATCTCAATATTTAAGGTATTAACGGGTAAATAATCAGTAATTTTTTCAGGCCATTCAATAAAACATAAATTATTTGAATAAAAGTATTCTTCATATCCAAAATCAAATATTTCGCTTATATTGTTAATTCTATAAAAATCAAAATGATAAATCACCTCGCCAAGTTGAGTTGTATATTCATTTATTAATGAAAATGTAGGACTTGTAACTGTTTCAATAACTTTTAATTTATTACAAATAGACTTTATTAAAGTTGTTTTCCCGGCTCCCATATCACCATAGAAGGCAATTACTTTAAATGGTTTAATTTCCTTTAATATTTCTCCTGCGGATTCATCCATTTCAATTAAAGAATCGATAACGAACTCTTTCATAACTATGTACTTGGTTCGAGACTAATAATCGGGATCAGAACTTCTTGCATTGATACGCCACCATGTTGAAAAGTGCTTTTATAATAATTGGCATAATAATTAAAATTATTTGGATAGGCCAGAAAATCTTGATTAGTAGCAAATATATATCTTGAACTAACATTTGATGAAGGTAAATGTGCCTTTTCAGGTTGTTTAATTTCGAATACATCTTTTTCTCTGTAATTCAAATTTCTACCTGTTTTATATCTTAAATTAGTCGAAGTTTTCTTGTCCCCAATAATTTTAATAGGATTAAAAACTCTAATAGCGCCATGATCGGTTGTGATAATAACAGAAATTTTCTCTTTGGCCAACAATTTTAAAAAGTCTAATAATGTAGAATGTTCAAACCATGAAAGGGTTAAAGAACGATAAGCAGCTTCATCATCAGCTAATTCGCGTATCATTTCCCGATCAGTTCGAGCATGTGACAGCATATCAACAAAATTATAAACAACAACCAATAAATTGTTTTCAATAATATTCTTGAATTTATTGAGAAGTGAGTTCCCTTCTTTATTATTCAATATTTTTGAATAATAATATTTATAATCCTTTCCTAATCTTTTCAAGTGGTTATTCAACAATTGTTCTTCAAATAAATTTTTACCCCCCTCATCTTCATCATACAACCAAAACTCTGGGAACAATTTCTCAATCTCAAAGGGCATTAATCCGGCAAACATTGAATTTCTTGAATATTGTGTTGCAGTTGGTAAAATGCTATAATATAATTCTTCATTTTTGATGGAGAAATATTGGTTAATCAATGAGGAGATAACTTTCCATTGATCGTATCTTAGGTTATCAATCAATATAAATGCAACTTTTCCAAGTTTTTCAATTTGAGGAAATACAACAGAGCTTAAAATATTCGGTGATAAAAGTGGTTTCTCACTTGATTTTCCATTAAACCACTCTAAATAGTTGTGTTTAATAAATTTGGCAAATTGCATATTCGCCTCATTATATTGCATTTTAACTATTTAATT
>CAZBZX010000087.1:0-12608 GCA_964496465.1 uncultured Bacteroidales bacterium | reverse complement strand
CTATTAATGGAGCATCTGCAGGTATTACAAATGCTTATGCTACAGCTATTATTGGAGACTACAATAGGCAAATTATTCCAACCTGGATAAATATTCCTTCAGGTTTTAAAATGCCTGAAGTAAATGTTTTATCTTCATTTTGGTATAATCCAGACTTGAATTATAAAATTTACATGTTACCAGGTATTCTTGTAATACTTGTAACGATTATGGGCGCATTTTTAACTGCTCTTAATATTGTTCGCGAAAAGGAAATGGGCACAATTGAGCAATTAAATGTTACCCCCATTAAAAAATATCAGTTAATAACTGGTAAACTAATTCCTTTTTGGTGTATTGCTATTTTCGATCTTGCACTTGGCTTAGTAGCAGGAAAATTAATGTTTGATTTTCCGATTGTAGGAAGTGTTGGATTATTATTTGGATTTGCTTCAGTATATTTATTAGTTGCGATGGGTATTGGTTTATTAATTTCGACATTTGCTGATACGCAGCAACAGGTAATGTTTATTATTTTCTTTTTTATGTTAACGTTTGTTTTAATGAGTGGAATTTTTACACCTGAAGAAAGTATGCCATTAATTGCTCAGAAAATTAATATTATTAATCCATTCGCTTATTTTATGCGGGCAATACGTATGATTACCCTTAAAGGATCAGGATTTTGGGATGTCTTCCCGGAAATCAGGTCATTGTTTATCTATGCCATTATTGTACTAAGTTTATCGGTTTACAGGTATCGAAAAGTGGCATAAATCATTATCTTAGTTAAATAATTGGCACTTATGAGGTATATAATTCTACTATTCTTGTCTCATATATACTTAACTGCATCATTTTGTCAGGAAAATATAAATTGTATGCTTCGGGGCAGGGTTATAGATAAAATAACTTTTGAGCCTGTTATTGCAGCACATGTGATTTTAGTACAAGAATCGTTTCAAACCGGATCGACAACAAATGATGAAGGGTATTTCCAAATAAAAAATCTTCCAGTAGGAAGGTACGGTCTTTATGTGAGGCATGTAGGATATGAATCTTATAAAATAGATAATCTTTATCTCGCATCAGGAAAGGAAACAAATTTGTTCATTGAGGTTGAAGAGAAATTAGTAAAGATGTCTGAGGTTTCAGTAAGTTATAATGATGATAAAATAATTACCAATAATGAAATGGCAACAGTTAGTGCACGTCAATTTACAATTGAAGAGACTAATAAATTTGCTGGTTCGTTTGGTGATATTTCAAGGATGGTTGTTAATTATGCAGGTGTTCAAGCAATTTCAAATCAGCGTAATGATATAATAATTCGTGGCAATAATCCTATGGGTTTATTATGGAGACTGGAGGGTGTGGATATACCAAATCCAAATCATTTTGGACAATTAGGATCGAGTGGGGGAGCCATTACCATTTTAAACAATAATGTTCTAATGAATTCTGATTTTTTTACCGGGGCATTTCCAGCTAATTACGGTAATGCCCTTGCCGGTGTGTTTGATTTACGTTTAAGACCTGGTAATGCTTTTAAACACGAAACTACGGCACAGTTAGGTTATAATGGTGTTGAACTGGGGCTGGAAGGGCCAATAAACCGTAAATTTATTTCATCCTATATAATAAATTACAGATATTCTACGCTGGGATTAGTAAGTAGATTAGGATTTAATATTAATGTAGTTCCCGATTACCAGGATTTGTCTTTTAAATTTAACTTTCCGAAAACTATAATTGGGAGCATAGGATTGTTTGGAATAGGAGGAAAAAGCAGTATCGATGTTCTGGAAAGTGATAAAGATACTTCAGAATGGTTGTCAAATATTGCTGGTAAGGATGTGTATACCGGTTCTAATATGGGAGTATTGGGGATCAAACAAAACATAAGAATATCAGATGTTCATAGGATAAATTCAATATTTGCTGTAACTGGTGAAAGAAATTTTACTGATTATTATACAGTTAATATAAATGATAAAACAACTTATTTTTCTGGTAAAAGAAATTTGTCAGAAGTTAAATACTATGCAAGTTTAAATTTAGTGTCAAAATTAAACTCAAGAAATGTACTATCTAACGGAGTTAATATTGTAAATTACAATTCAAAATACTTAGATACTTTAAAAACTATCAATCAATTTGAATTTACAAATAATATAAAATCACATAATATTTATTGGTTTGCCCAAGCCTATTCTCAAATTAAACATAAGTTTAATAATAGATTTTCAGCAACATTTGGCCTTCATTTTCAGGATTTTTTCTATAACCATTCAATAAGTTTTGAGCCACGATTTGGAATAAAATATTTTATTGACAGAGATAAGAGGAGCTCGTTAAATTTAGGATATGGAAAGCATAGTCAACTCCAACCAAGATTTATATACGAAATTAATAGCCAAAATAACAGTTCAATTGTAAAATCAAATAATAACCTTGGTTTTTCAAAGGCTAATCATTATATATTTGGTACAGAGCAGCTAATTGCAAATAATTTTAGAGTTAAAGCAGAGGTATATTTTCAATCGTTATATAATATTCCGATAAAAGAAAGTCTTGGGTATTATTCTATTTTAAACGAAGGAGCTGATTATTCGATAAACTTAAAAGATAGTTTGATTAATGGAGGAACAGGTAAAAATTATGGTATAGAATTAACATTAGAACAATTTTTATATAATGGTTATTATTATTTAATTACAGCTTCTTTTTATGAATCAAAATATGAAGGCTATGATAATATTGAAAGAAATACAGCATTCAATGGAAATTTTGTTTTAAATACATTAGGAGGATATGAATATAAAATTGGACAAAATAATTTTCTTACATTTGATGCTAAACTTTTATGGGCAGGTGGAAAAAGGTATATTCCAATTAACAAACCCGCTTCTCAAATTGCATTTGAACCCGTATATGATATGAGTTCTGCTTACGAAAAAAGAAGAAAAGATTATTTTATGCTTAACCTGCGAATTGGCTTTAAATTAAATAAACCTAAGTTTAGTTTATTATGGTCAATGGATTTTCAAAATGTTACAAATTATAAAAATATTTTTGTTGAAAAGTATGATCCTTTAAGAGGCGATGTAATTACTGAATATCAATTAGGATTTATACCTGTTGGGATGATAAAAATTGAATTTTAAGATTTTTTAGATTTTAATAATTTCTCAAGTTCGTACATTTCATCCCTCAATCGTGCAGCTTCAATAAAATCAAGTTCTTTAGCAGCATTTTGCATGGCCTTTTTAGTATTATTAACCGCTTTCTCTAATGCTTCTTTACCCATATATTGAACAACGGGATCAGCAGCAATGGTTATTCCATCCGGTTCAACATACACATCTTTAATTGCTTTTTTACCCATTATGGATGTAGATGCTTTAATTATTTGTCGGGGAGTAATATTATTGTCCTCATTATATTTCAGTTGTTTTTCTCTTCGACGGTTTGTTTCTTCAATTGTCTTTTCCATCGATTGAGTCATTTTATCGGCATACATAATCACTTTACCATTAATATTTCTGGCGGCTCTACCGGCAGTTTGTGTCAGTGATCTTCCTGACCGTAAAAAACCTTCTTTATCAGCATCTAAAATTGCAACCAGCGACACTTCTGGCAGATCCAAACCTTCTCTCAATAAATTAATACCAACTAATACATCAAACAAACCTTTTCGTAAGCCTTCCATTATTTCAACCCTATCAAGCGTATCAATATCAGAATGAATATATTGACAACGGATACTTAGTTTGGATAAGTATTTTGTAAGTTCTTCAGCCATGCGTTTAGTTAAGGTTGTAACCAGGATTCGTTCATTTTTTTCAGCTCTAATATTTATTTCGCTTACCAGATCATCTATTTGATTAAGACTGGGTTTGACTTCTATCACAGGATCCAATAAACCGGTTGGCCTTATTAATTGCTCTACAACAATTCCTTCTGATTTTTCAAGTTCATAATCAGCAGGAGTAGCACTTACATATACAACCTGATTAACGAGATCTTCAAATTCTTCAAACCTTAAAGGCCTGTTATCGATCGCGGCAGGTAGCCTGAACCCATATTCCACAAGGTTTTTTTTGCGGGAATGATCCCCACCATACATTGCTCTGACTTGAGGGAGAGTAACATGACTTTCATCAATAAATGTGATAAAATCTTCCGGAAAATAATCTAACAGACAGAAAGGTCTTGTTCCTGATTTTCTGCCATCAAAATACCTCGAATAATTTTCAATTCCAGAGCAATATCCTAGTTCCTTTATCATCTCCAGGTCATATTCAACTCTATCTTTAATTCGTTTAGCTTCAATTATTTTTTGATTATCATTGAAAAATTGTATTTGTTCAAACAAGTCATCCTGAATATTTTTTATTGCTTTATTAATTCTGTCTTTTGTAGTAACAAAAATATTCGCAGGATAAATAAATACATATTCAAATTCTTCAATTAAATGACCACTTATCGGATCAAATGATTCAATTTCTTCAATTTCATCTCCCCAGAAAGTTAAACGGTAGGCAATGTCGTGGTAGGCTAAAAACACATCAACAGTATCGCCTTTAACACGGAAAGTACCTCTTCTGAAATCAATTTCGTTTCTGGAATACAAGCTATCAACCATCTTCCTTAAAAATAGATCCCTGCCAATATTATCTCCAACTTTAACTTCGATAGTATTGCTATGAAAATCATCCGGATTTCCAATTCCATATAAGCATGATACTGAAGAAACAACAATAACATCTCGCCTCCCTGATAATAATGAAGAAGTTGTACTTAAGCGTAGTTTTTCTATCTCATCATTTATAGAAAGGTCCTTTTCTATATAAGTATCAGTAACAGGAAGATATGCTTCCGGCTGATAATAATCATAATAGGATACAAAATATTCTACTGCATTATCTGGAAAAAATTGTTTGAATTCACCATAAAGTTGGGCAGCCAATGTTTTATTATGACTTAACACAAGCGTTGGCCTGTTTAGTTTTTCAATTACATTGGCCATAGTAAATGTTTTACCTGAACCTGTTACTCCAAGTAAGGTTTGAAATTTGTCATTACGTTCAATTCCTTCAACCAATTGTATAATTGCATCAGGTTGGTCTCCGGTAGGTTTAAAATTTGATGTAAGTTTAAAATTCACAAAGATTTATTTTTTCTTGATCTCAAAAATCACATAAACAGGCAAGTGGTCACTGGGGCCGCCTAAATAAGTATCACCACCATATGTTTTTGAAGGAATTAAATCGTCAGCTTTAGAATTATCGATTAATAACCAATTAGGTTTAAATATTTTTCCACCATTAAAATTAGTTGTCAATCCTGACTTTTCATCAATTAATTCCTGTGACACCATGATTTGGTCGAACATATACCACTTGTCTTTTTTAATGAAAGTGCCTTCATTATTAATGTTATGCATATCATAAAATAGATTATACAGATCTTCTTTATCTGTATTTTTACGTTTGTTATTTGCATCTAATATATTATAAATACTTTTATCTGTGGGTTCATCATTAAAGTCGCCCATTATAATTATTTTGGCTTTTTTATCATTACTTATAATTTTTTTAATCTCATCCTTTAATGTCTTAGCAGAGTTATCTCTTAAGTCGTCTGTATTTTTCCCTTTCCTCGATTTCCAATGATTTACAAATACATGAACAGTGTCAACTGGTAAAATTATTCCTGTTACATAAAGAATATCTCTTAATTCAAAATCTACTTCCTCTGATTTTACGATAATTTTTTTATGACTGACGTACTTAAACTGATTCGGATTATATAATAAAGCAACATCTAGTCCTCCTTCATCATTACTATTTTCATGAATATACTTATAATTCTGAACACTAATTTTTTCATTTTTAACAAGATCACTTAATACTTTTTTATTTTCTATTTCACTTAAACCTATTAAGCACGGCTGGGTTTTATCATTAACTGATGAGATAACTTTAGCTATTTGATCAATTTTTTTATTATAACGCTTGTCTGTCCATTTTTTATCTCCTTCAGGAGTATAAGCATCGTCTTCTTCATTCTTTGGATCATCTGTAAAATCATACAGTTTTTCAACATTATAAAATGCAACAATAATCTCGATATTTCCGGCAAATAATTGATTAAAAAATAGTTGAACGAATATTAATCCTACTATTACATGAAATTTATTCATAATTGATACTTTGTTATTTATTAATAATTTACCTAATGACACAAAATTGCAAAATTACCATTAAATATTTATAAAAAAATATGTCCGAAAATGGACATTAACTTTTCATTATCGTTCATTTTTTATTATTATTTCAAGAGGTTAAAAATACTAAATCATTGTAATTTAATTATTTATGATTATTGGCACGATTACTGTATTAGTTAGATAGAACACTAATTATATCAAATGCAGCAAAAAAATAAAAATGAAGTCTTTTAAAAAAATAATTAATAATGGAGGATACAAAAATGAAAACACGAATTTTAACCACAACACTAATTTTACTTTTAATAATGTTAACAAGTAAAGCAACTATTGCAGAAGGTAAAAATGTAAATACCTCAATTTCTGCGAATTCAGAAAAAATGAATATTGAATCTATAGAAGAACCGATGGAGATTGAAGAGTGGATGTATAGTGAATATTTCAATATTGAATTATTTGAAGATGGGATTGATGAAGATTTAGAAATTGAAGATTGGATGGTATCTCAAATTATTGTAAATGAGGTTGATGATGAATTGGAAATTGAAGATTGGATGATAAATCCCATACAAGTAAATAATTTTGAGATTGTGGATAATGAATCTGAATTAGAAATTGAAGATTGGATGTTAGAATTTTAAATTATTATCAATTGTATCCACATTATTCCTATATATTATTTTTATATATAAAAACCCGGGTTTTCCTGGGTTTTTTATTTATAAAATTTAATATATCCTTTAATAAGAAAATTTTTATATGTTGGTAAAACAGATTCCTTTTTAATGTATTATTGAATGTTTAGTTATATTTTTTAATCAATTCCCTGCTTATTATTCCCCATTCCTTCAATTCATCTAACGACCAATTTCCCTCAGAACCTGCTGATGATTTTAAAAATGAACATGTTTCATTTTTATCTGCCACTGACCAAAAAATATAACTGATTTTGTTGTTTTCCATCCAATTTATCCAAGTTTCCAATTCTACTGAATTAATTTTTCCATTACCACTAGCTTCCATACCAGCACATTCGGATATGAAAATTGGTATATCTTTACTTATGGCATAATCACACCTGTCCCTTAGCCATTGTTTATGAGTTGCTGCATAAAAATGAACTGTGTACATAATATTATTGTATCCGGAAATAGGATTATCAGCTACGATATGAATATCCTGGTCCCAATATGGCGAACCGATTAGAATAATATTATTTTTATCGATTGCACGTATAGTATTTATTATTTCTATAGAATAAGCTTTTACTTCGTCCCAAGATTGTTTAACGGGTTCATTAAAAATCTCATAAATCACATTAGGGTAATTACCATAGGTTTCTGCCATATATGTAAAAAATGCTTTAGCCTCTTTCAGATTAAAGTTATGACTATGCCAGTCAATAATAACATATATTCCTGTTTTAATTGCAGCTTCAACTACAGTTTTTATTTTATTCATTGCTTCTACAGAATCTGTTAAATATGCTCCTTCTGGTTCTATACCCATTGCTGCCCTTATAACACTGCATTCCCAGTCATTATAAAGCCAATCAACGGTACCTGAATTATAAAACCTGGGCCACCAATTATGCCAGGCAAAACTTATTCCTCTTAATACAATTGGATTTTCTGATGCATCTATAATATTAGTTCCATTCACTTTTAATTGACCATGTTTATTTACAGGTTGCGAGAATGTATATACTTCACTCATCATTAGTAAAATAAGGATTGGAATTATAATTTTTAACTTCATTACAATGTATTTTAAGTGTTAGCTAATTTTGAATTTTGAAAGTTAATTTTTATATGAAGAAATAAAATGAATAACTTCTTCTTTTGTTGGAATTGAAGGTTGTGCACCTAATCGGGTAACTGAAAGGGCAGATGCTGCACTGGCATATTTTACTGCTTCAATTACAGGTTGTCCTTCTGATAAAGCAACAGCTACATTTCCACAAAAGGTGTCTCCAGCGGCGGTAGTGTCAACAGCTTTGACTTTATATGCTGGGATCCTTTCCCGTATTTTTTCTCCTTGTATAACAAAAGATCCATGTGCTCCCATCGTGGCGATAACTATTTCTGGCCCCTTTGATTTTAATATGTGTGCTGCTTTTATTAATTTTTCATATGAGTTAATCTTTATACCTGTTAAAAATGCTGCTTCGTTTTTATTTACAATCAATATGTGAAGACTTTTATAATATTCTTCTTCAAATAGTTGAGCTGGCGCAGGATTAAAGATTACTTTTTTATTATTTGCAGTCGAAAATTTAAGAATGTATTTAATAGTGTTCAGCGGTATTTCTAATTGCAGAAGTATATAGTCGCCATCAAGTATGGCAGATGTTGCTCTATTTATATGTTCCTCGATTAAGGTTCCATTTGCTCCGGGTGCCACAGCAATCGTATTTTCCCCTTTTTTATCTACCATTATGAGAGCTACACCTGAAGGCGAATTTTCATCTGTGTAAATATATGAAGTATTAATTCCATCATTCTGTAAATTCCTTATAGCATTCATACCTAAAAGATCATTTCCAACATTAGCAATAAAAGTCACTTTTCCTCCGCTCCTGGCAGCAGCAACAGCTTGATTTGCACCTTTTCCACCAGCAGCTTGAATAAATTTTTCACCGATTATTGTTTCACCTGGTGTAGGAATACGAGGAACTTTTATAATCATATCACTGTTTATACTTCCTATTATGACAATATTTTTCATGCTTGTCTTAATTTTTATTAATAGAGAAAAATTAAAACTACAAATTATTTTTAATTCAAACTAAATGGCTGGCTTAACTGAACCTCTTTTTTTTAATTTCATAGAAAGTTTTTTCACCTTATTATCATTGCTTTCCTGATTTTCAATTAGTCTTAAAAGCTTTTCAACTGCATATATTCCTATTCCGGCCTTGTTCTGTTCCATGGTTGTCATTGAGGGTGATAAAAAAGCTGAATAAATTTGCTCGTCGAAAGAAATTAACGAAAGGTCATCAGGTATTTTTATTCGAAGTTTTGAAGCTGCTTTAAGAACTCCCAATCCGATTATATTATTTAATGCTAAGATAGCGGTTGGTTTATTTTTTAATTGCATCATCCTTAAGGTTTCATTATAACCGGTTTGAATACTAAATGATGAACCTGAAACAAGACTCGAATCGTATTTTATTCCACATTTTAATAATGCAGCTTTATAGCCTTTTAATCGTTCCATAATAGGGTAAATACCTTGCATGCCACAAATACAGCCAATCCTTGTATGCCCAATTGAAACCATGTAGTTTATGGCTTTAATAGCTCCATTATAACTATCAGACGTAAAAGCAGGAATAATTTTTTTTACAGGTATTCTATCAATAATTACAACCGGAAGACCCGATTTATGGGCATTAAAAATATGAGAAAATTTTATTCCTACTGGTGCAATTATCATTCCATCTACGCGTCTAGATTGTAATAAAAGAAGTAATTCTTTCTCAGTTTCAATATCTTCATTACTAACACATACGAGTAACATATATCCTGCCTTCATTACCTCATTTTCAATACTTTTTACTATTTCTGCAAAAAATGGATTGGCAATATCAGGAACAATTAACCCAATTGTTTCTGTTCGAGATAATTTTAATCCACGAGCTATTTCGTTAGGTTTATAATTAAAATTTTTTGCTGCTTTTATTATTCTTCTTTGAGTGGCCTTACTTATTCTATATGTATCGGCTTTCCCATTAAGTACGCGAGAAACAGTTGAAACTGATAATTTCAGAAATGATGCAAGCTCAGTAATATTGTTAATTCTCTTCTTTTTCAAAGAATTTCAATGATTTTATTCCAGATTTGTTAAAATTACGAATTATATATTTATATAAAAATTTAGTTGTTATTAATGAACCTATTTTTAGTATGTGAAACTTAAATCTAATTTGTTTTTTTTACTTTTATACCTTATGTATTCAAAATCAATATTTATAAGTAATTTAAAGAAGCCGATACACTCATCATGGAATGGTTTTGTTCATTTAGCGTTTGAGGAATTATTGATAATTGAAAATGAAATTTTTAAGAAAGGTAATTACACACCGCAAGAAGATAAAATTTTACGATTTTTAACACTTGATCTAACTAAATGTAAAATTGTTATTCTTGGCCAGGATCCTTATCCACAAAATGGGATTGCAACAGGCAGGGCCTTTGAAGTTGGTACATTAAAATCGTGGCATGATAAATTTTCTAATATATCATTAAAAAATATTTTGAGGGCCATTTATTATGCATATTGCAATGACTATTTAAAATATTCTGAAATTACTAATAAAATAGTCGATACCCCACTGTTATTTAATGAAGAAAGATTTGAAATTTTGCCACCAAATAAACTTTTTATTAATTGGGAAGAACAAGGCGTTTTATTATTGAATACTTCATTTACATGCGAAATAGGATTTCCTGGTAGTCATAGTTCAATTTGGAAAGTTTTTACTTTAAAGCTATTAGATTATATTTCAAAAGCGAATGCTAATTTGATTTGGTTTTTGTGGGGAAATCATGCTATAGAAATCACTTCAAGCATAAAAATCGATAAGATGTATATTAGCATGCATCCTATGATGTGTTATGAAAGTGAAGGAAGAGAAAATGATTTTCTTTTTGGGAAAACTAATTGTTTTAAGGAGACACGAAAATTAATTGAATGGAAAGGGATATAACAAAATTGTTATTTCCATTTATTTTTATATTCATCTATGTATTTATTGATTTTAAAATCGTGTTCTGAAATAATAAGATTTAATAGTTTATTATTACATGAATAGCTAATATTCTCAATTTTTTTAATTGGGAGAATTTTTGGGGAAGTACCTGTTAAAAAGGCAGATGTATATTTGTGCAGTGAATTAATGTTAATTTCAGTTTCAATAATTTTCAGTTTATTTTTATCGCAAATATTAAATACGTATTTTCTTGTTACTCCTGGTAATACTTGATAAAGTGGTGGCGTGTAAATAATATTATGGTGTATAAAAAATAAATTTGAACGACTACCTTCAGTTATTAAATTGTTCTTATTAACCAAAAGTACTTCATATACATTTTTAACAATTTTTTCTTTTTCAGCAAGCTCCCTTAAATTATATAGTACGCTTTTTGCATTTGGATTAATTCTTTCAGCATAATAGAATGTTGTATCCACACCATTAATATAGTCTATTTCAGAAGGATATTTATGTTTAATAAAGTAGCAATACAGATTTTTATTATTTTTTGTGGAAGAATTTAAAACAATTTTTACATTTCCATTTAGATATGAATTCGATTGAACTAAAAGTTTAATATGCTTTAACAACTCACTTTTATTAACAACAATATTAAAATTTAATAGTTTTAATGTATTTAACAAGCTTTGATAATGTTCATCTAATAATTAAGGTGTCCCATTTATTACTCTTAATACTTCATATGCAGTAATATTTTTAGAGATCTTTTCTAAATTAAAGTTATGTATACCTTTTATGGAATTATTATGAATTAGGTATTTACCAGTAATTTCCTTCATCATTCATTAATGAGCGACAAATATAAACAAATTGATATAAGAAATTGAAAGGATTTTTCTATTTTGTATTCATAAAATTTTGAATACTGAATTAATATTCCTAATTTGTTATAAAAAACTGATTGATAGTACTATAAATGGCTAAAATTAAGGACTTGAAGAAGGATATTAATCATCTGACATACCAGGTGATATCGGAGTGCTATACATTTTTGGAATACTCACCTGAGATACAACTTGAAAATGTTAGCGATATTATAACAGATGCTGTTGAATTAAGAAATGAATTGATTTATCGGGTAAATAATTTTAATTTTAAAGGAGATAAAAAGAAAGTTAAAGAATACTTTAGAAAAATACTGGATGAATTATATGATAAAAATATTGAATTAATTGATAGATTAAATAGCTTAGGAAGTTAATTGAATAAATTGTAGAAAGATTTTATTTTTTATCCTTTCCATTCTTTTTTTCTTTTTTAGTGCCATTTCCATTTGGTTTTTGATTATATCCATACCCATACCCATACCCATATCCATAACCATATCCATATCTGTATTCCAGGTAACTATTTTTAACATTAATATCATTAACTACAAGGTTTAGGTCAATTTTTCTCTTCTTTAAGTCTTTCAGTAGTTGCATAATTAGTTTTGTGGGAGTGTAATTATGCCTTACAATAAACAAATTAATATCGGCATACTTTAAAAATAACAAGAAATCGGAAACAATTCCAACAGGTGGTGTATCCACGATAATGTTTTCATAATGTTGCTTTAATTCACTAAATAAATCTGCAGTTTTTCCTGTAGAAATCAGTTCGGTTGGATTAGGAGGA
>CAZBZX010000086.1:0-12615 GCA_964496465.1 uncultured Bacteroidales bacterium | reverse complement strand
TTTGGTATCCGGCTTATTTGCCGAAATAAAATTGACGAAATACTCCTTGGCTCTGCCTCGGGGATAGTCAACTTTAAGAATTTTCTTTATTTAAAAAAATCAAAACTACAACTAAAAATAATTTAATCTTTACCTTCTGTTTTACATTTTTTATTCAAGATATAATAAGGTCGAACAGATGTATTTTTGATACTGTAAGGGTCGGTAACAGCAACTTCTAAACCCCATCCATATAATGATTCAAAAGTTGCCTCTTTTGTCATATTCAAGAAAGTTTGTGGTTGGTTTGTTGGTCCCCATGACCAGGCAATCCATCCAATTTCATTCTTTTGGCATTCTTTCATTATAGTATGATATGGAATCTCTCCTCCGGTTGAATCTACCCACATGTTACCAAATTCACCCACAATTAATGGAAGTTCTGCCTTTACTGATTCTTTTATTTCTGCTATTACTGTACTATCGCTATATCCCCAAATTTTTGGCCACCACATATGAATTGAAAAAAGGATATTATGGTCAGGATCATCATTAATTAAAAACGGGCCTTCAGCTTGGAGAGAATTAATTCGTTTTCCCCAATCTGGGGGATCAATAATTATAGGCACATGAATTCCAACTTCTCTAATTCGTTTAATTGCATCTTTGTATCCTTCTCTAAATATCGAATCTGGAGTAAACCAGTCACCGGCTTCATTGGCAATATTTAATAATAAATAATTTTCATGTTTTTTTATAACAGAAACAATATCTGGTCTAGTCCAGTAGTCAATTATTTTAGGTAAGGAATCCCAATTACCCGTAGCATCATGGCATTCAATCATAGGAATTAAATTATTATTTATACAATTTGTAATGGCAATATCCAGGCTGTCTGCCTCTCCTTTTGTTAACCAAACAATTCTCACAACATTTGCACCAGTTTTTTCCACTTCCGGGAATGTAGGTATGCCATCTTTATCTTCCCATATAATTTTTTCATTTACGCCACGCAAAATAACTTTTTCACCACACTTGTCATATAAATGTCTTCCAATTACCCGAAATCCGGGATATTCCTGTGCAATAGAAATTGATATAAATACAACTTCTATTAAAGAAATTAAAACCAACAACTTTTTCATGCTATTCATATATAATCAATATTTGTTGCTAAAATATGAAAATTAGAAATACAATGAATAAATTATTTCAAAGGATTAAATTATTACGAATATTAATTTTATGATTAAAGATATTTATGAATAACATCAAGCAGATTTTTTGTTTTAAGAGGTTTTGTTATATAATCATTAAATCCATGGCTTAAAATCTCATTTTTATCATTTTCATGAGCGTAAGCTGTAACTGCTATTGCAGGAATATTTTTATTTATTTTTCTAATTATATCCAACGCTTCCATGCCATCCATCTCTGGCATCTTAATGTCCATTAAAATTAATATATTTTCCAATTCCTTTTCGTTTTTTATTATTTCAACAGCTTCTATCCCATTTTTAGCCCATAATAATGTTGCATTAGTTCGCTCAAGCACTTTTTTTATTAACATATAATTTGCTGGCTCATCCTCTGCAATAATAATCTTAATTCTTGACCAATCTCCTATTTTTGATATTGATTCTCTTTTTAATTTTTCACCTGTTAAATTATTTTGTTTATCCCACGGTAATGTAAAATAAAATGTTGAGCCTACGCCAGTTTTAGAATCCAGCCATATTTCACCTCCCATTAATTCCAATAATTTTTTACAAATTGAAAGACCCAACCCAGCTCCGCGATAGATTTTAACTTTTCTATCTTCAATTTTATGGAAGTGATCAAAAATATATTCAAAATAATCTTTATTAATTCCTATTCCACTATCTAAAACATAAAATCTTATTTGTGATTCATGATATTCATATCCAAATTTTATAAATCCTTTTTCTGTATACTTTAACGCATTTCCAATTAAGTTAATTACAATTTGCTTAAACCTTGTTGAATCATTATTTAGTACTAAAATTCTATTTGAATCTGGTTTAAAAAATTTTATTTCTATTTCCTTATTATTTTTAAACTTAAAATAATCTTCCAACTCATATAATATCTGATCAACCTCAAAAGGCGATTTCCTTATTTGAACCTGGTTTGCTTCTATTAATGATATCTCAAGTAAGTCATCAATTAATACTAATAACGTTTCTGAATTGCTATTAATAAGGTTAATGTATTTTTCCTTGTCATCTTCAACAATATCTGGCTCATTTAATAAAGAAGAAAATCCAATGATCGCATTCATTGGAGTTCGTATTTCATGTGACATGTTTGCTAAAAAAGCGGTCTTTAACCGGTCCGATTCTTCAGCGCGCTCTTTTGCTTCCTCTAATTCTGTTGTTCGTTCTGTTACAATTTGTTCCAGATTATTCCTGTGCTTCTCAAGCTCAATATTTTGCAAAGATATTTCTTCTTGTTTTTCTTCAAGTTGAGTATTTGCCTGAGAGAGTTCAAATGTTCGTTTTTTAACGTTATCTTCTAATAATTTCTGCTGTTCCTTTAATAATTTTATCCTCATCTTATATAAAATATATGAACTGAGAATTATTATTAGTCCTACTCCAATTCTAAACCACCATGTTTTCCAGAAAGGCGGGGTAATTGTAATTTTTACTGATGCTCCTTCTTCATTCCATACACCATGATTATTAGATCCTATAACTCTAAAAATATATTTGCCCGGATTTATATTTGTATAGGTTGCCTTTCTGCTAGTTCCGCAGTATATCCATTCTTCATCAAAACCTTCAAGCATATAGGCATATTCATTCTTCTCTGGTAAAATATAATTTAAAGCAGCAAATGTAAACACAAATACAGAGTGTTTATAGGATAAAACTATTTCTTTTGTTTGACTGATATGCTTTTTTAGGATAGAATCGTGATCACTAATTTTAACGGACTTATTCAGCACTTCAAAGCCAGTTATTTCAATAGGTGGAATTGTTTTATTATCTATTATTTTATCTGGATTAAAAGCACTAAAACCGTTAATTCCTCCAAAGTATAATTTCCCATCTATACTTTTAAAATGACTTTTCTTAATAAATACATTCCCTTGTAAACCATCTTCCTTTGAATAATTTCTAATTTCACATGTTTTGGCATTAAACCTTGACAAACCACTATTTGAACTCACCCATAAAAATCCATTATCATCTTTTTCAATACCATAAAAATAATCATTTAAAAATCCATCCTTCAAATAATATCTTTTGATTTTATTCGAATTCCTGTCCAATTTATTCAAACCATTAATAGTTGTAATCCATATTGTATTGGTATCCTCCTCAAATATTGAAGTAATAAAATTATTTGATAAACTGCTTGTATCATATTTGTTAAATATATAATTAGTAAATTTTTCAGATTCAGGATTAAAAACAGAAAACCCGTTTATAGTTCCTAATAAAAGATTTCCTGAATAATCTTTCCTGATTACTTCAATTTGTGAGGATAATATGTTACTATTGTCTGTGTTGTAGATTATAAATGATTTATTATTAATATCAAATTTATTTAATCCATCCTGGGTTGCAATCCAAATATTATCGTCATTATCAGCTACAATATCAAAAACATTATTATTTGATAGATCACTATTTTCAACAGTAAATATTTCAAATTTATTTAAACTTTTAATAAACCTGGTAAAGCCACCCCCCCATGAACCAGTCCAAATATCATTGTTGCTATCAATATAAACTGTAAGCAATCCATCTATATTTAAGTTTGTATTTGATGAATTATAATGTGTAAACTTACCTGTTGAAATATCTAATTTATTTAATCCTCCTCCATCTACCGCAATCCAAATATTTCCATCAATATCTTCATCAAATTCCCAAATTGAATTGCCACTTATACTAAATTCATTATTAATTATTTTTCTATAATGTTTAAATACTTGTTTTGATTTGCTTAGTAAATTTAATCCGGTTGTATAAGTACCAATCCATATATTTTCTGCATTATCCTGAAATACGGAATATATATAATCACTACTGATGCTTTCAGATAAAAATTCATTATTTGTATAGTGTTTAAAAACCTTATAATCCTTATCAAAATAATTCAAACCTCCTTTCTCACATCCAATCCAAATTCCACCATTTTTATCAGGATAAAGAACCCGCGGGGTATTATCAGATAAACTGTTTGAGTTATTTGGGTTATACGAATAATTCTTAAAAACTCCCTTGGAAAGATTATTTATTTGCATTCTTGATAAGCCTTTGTTTAAACAGGCAAACCATAAATTACTATTGTTGTCTTCTACTATTGAATATACTTGGTTTCCTATAATACTAGTTGGATTATTTTCATCATGAATATAATGTAAGAAACTGCCATTTTTACGGGCAAATAAATTCACTCCGTTATCCGAAGTCCCGATCCAAAAATTCTTTTTGCTGTCTTCAAAAATTATACGGATATCATTACCACTTATACTTAATGGATTATTATCATTTTGTAAAAATTGTTTATAATTATTTGACTTAACATCAACTAAAAACAATCCTGCTCCAATAGTCCCAATCCATAAATTTGTATCACTATCTACATATACATCTAAAATATCATAATTTCCTAAGTTATATCCATATTCTTCTGAATAATTAACAAAGCAATTATTTTTTCGATCATATCTACATAAACCGTTTGTTGTTCCTACCCATAAATTATTTCTACAATCAACAAATAAAGACCTTATGGTATTGGCGGGCAAGCTACTAGAATCATTAACATTGTGCCTGTATATTTCAAAATCATATCCATTGAATTTATTAAGCCCATCAAAAGTTCCAATCCAAATATATCCTATACTATCCTGAACAATATCTCTGATGTATAAATGGGAAAGACCATCGTCCATATTATAGTGATCAAAACGAAAATAGTCGATTGCCCTTACATTAAATGGAAGCAAAAAAAGAAATAAGAATACTTTAAAAATTACACTCCTGCTCATAGATATTAAATATAATCCAAAAGCATTAATAATATTATGTAAAGCTTATGAATATGCTATTGCATAATTATTTATAAATATAATAAAATTAAAGTATAATTCGCGAATTTTAAATTTGAAGTATATTCAATAAAAATATTTACAATAGTTAAAAAAATCAAGAGAGCAGTTTAGTTTTTTATCGATTGTTTGAACAACATATTATTATTACGATTAGGATGCAACTGATTTTTTACCCCCAATTAGTACTTTATTCTTAATATCCAACCTTTCATAATAGCGATTCCTGGCTTCTTCCGGATCTGCACCAGAATTTATATAAATTGTTGTTCGGTTATCAATCACCACTGCTTGTAGCTTTGAAAGATCAGGTGATTTAAAAACTGTCTGTTTTTTGTCGTACATTTAAAATTCCTTTCAATTAATTAGTTAAATTAGCATAGAAATTATATTTCGATGCAAAAAAATTTAATTAAACCCTTAATAATTTGATTTAATTTTTGTTTGTTTTATCCAAATTTTAATAGAAGTGATAAGAATCTATTTTTCTGATTTTTGTTTAATAACCTAAGTTTATCAATGAATTTCTTTTACTTTTAATCAGAAATTTAATAAGGATTAATAATATAACACATTATTATCAAAAATGTTGTATAAAAATGCAAATTTACATAAAATTAACGAATAAAAATAATTTACTTTCCTATACATAAGAATCAGCTATCAATACATTTATTTTCAATAATATAATAAAAGTAAATACTTAACTTTTTATGTTATTAATACTAATAAAAGTTCATTTATAATTTTAATCGTTGCGGATTTTCAACAGAAAGTATATTTCAATATCATAAATTAATAATTGTAAAATATTTGCGCATATATGAGTATAAATATAATAATATAAAATATCTTCATTTAATTATATTTAACTTTTATAAATTACTATTTTTAGCTGATTAATAAGTTTCTGATAAATTAACTTCATGAAAATAAATCTATTTTCTTGTCTTATTTTGCTTACACTTAGTTTCTTTTCATGCAATTCTTTCACGAAAAAACAAAAAATTAATAGATACGAACTAGTAACCAGGCATAATGTTTACATCACTGAAATTAATCCTCTTAATTCTCTAACAGTTGGAAATGGTGAATTGGCTTACACCTTGGATATTACTGGAATGCAGAGTTACCCGGAGTTTTATAAATCAGGTATTCCCTTGGGTACTCAATCTCAATGGGGATGGCACTCATTTCCAAATCCAACTAACTATAATATGAACGATGTTTATAAAAATTACTGGGATGGAAATGATTCTGTACCATATCTTTACCAATATAATAGTCATTTAAAAAGCAGAAAAACCGAAGCATCAAATTGGTTAAGAGGAAACCCGCACCGTTTGCATTTAGGTTTAGTTGGATTAGAAATTAGGAAAACCGATTCAAGTTTATGCAAAATAACTGATATTCAAAATCCACTCCAAGAATTAAATCTCTGGAAAGGAGAAATAAAAAGTTATTTTGAAATTGAAGGTGTGCCCGTTAAAACAATTACATATTGTCATCAAGATTTGGATATGATTGCAATAAAAATTTATTCAAAACTTCTGGTTTCAAATCAAATTCATATTAAAATTCAATTTCCATATAGTACACATGATAAATTCAGTACTGGATATGATTTTTCAAAACCAGGCAAACATGAAACTGAAATTATTAAACATAACTCTTCTACAGTAGTATTTAATAGTACATTAGACGATAGTTCATATTATACGACTATTACATGGAAAGAAAATGCTGAATTAATAAATACTCACAAACATGAATATTATATTGATCCATTACCAGGAGATACAACTTTTGAAGTATGCATATATTTTTCAAAAAAAATGGATGATCAAAGGCTACCTAACTTTAAAAAAACTCAATTGAATAATGAAAAACGCTGGGAAGAATTCTGGGAAAAAGGTGGAGCTGTTGATTTTTCATCATGCAGAGATGAAAGAGCAATTGAATTAGAAAGAAGAGTGATTTTATCGCAATATCTTACAAAAATTCAATGCACTGGTTCCCTCCCGCCCCAGGAAACTGGATTAACTTATAATAGCTGGCATGGTAAATTTCACTTGGAAATGCTTTGGTGGCATAGCATGCATTTTATTTTATGGCAACGAGCTGATTTAATGGAGCAACAACTAGATTATTATTTTTCTATTTATAATAAGGCAAGAAATACTGCCCAAATTCAAGGATATAAAGGTGTTAGATGGCCAAAAATGGTTGGTCCCAATGGCAGGGAAAGTCCCAGTACAATTGGAACCTTTCTCATTTGGCAACAACCACATATAATTTATTTTGCCGAACAATTGTATTATTATAATAAAAGTGAGGCAGTTCTTGAAAAATATAAAGAATTAGTATTTGCTTCTGCTGATTTTATGGCTAGCTATGCAAGGTTTGATTCAGCAAAAAACAGGTATATTTTAGGCCCAGCTTTAATTCCTGCTCAGGAATGCTTTGCACCTGAAACAACAATTAATCCTGCATTTGAATTGACCTATTGGTACTGGGCATTAAATACAGCTCAGAAATGGAGAAAAAGATTAGGCTTCCAGCAAGATGATAATTGGCAATTAATTATGAATAAGCTCTCAGATCTTCCAGTTAAAGATAGTTTATACCTTTTCTCAGAAAATGCAATTGATTCATATACAAATTCGAAGTATTTAAAAGATCATCCGATGGTTTTGGGAAGTTTAGGATTTTTACCTAAAACCAAAAAAATAAATTTTAAAATAATGGAAAATACATTAAATGAAATTATAAATAACTGGGATTGGAAGAGCACATGGGGATGGGATTATCCGCTAGCAGCAATGAATGCCACTTTATTAAATAAGCCTGAATTAGCTATTGAACTGTTATTAATGGATACACCTAAAAACAAGTATCTCTTAAACGGGCACAATTACCAGGATAAAAACCTTACCATATATTTACCAGGAAATGGAGGTTTACTGACTGCAGTTGCAATGATGTGTACATATACTAATGAACATGATAAAAATGGATTCCCCGATAATGGAAAATGGAATATAAAATTCGAAAATTTAAACAGTTTACATTAACTTGTATTTAAATATAAACTAATTAATATGAACAAGAAAACTACATTAATTCTTTTTATTATTCTAGGATTCGTTTCGTGTAAAAATAACCAAGAAGTAAAAATTACTTCCTCGGGTTCAAAAGATTATCCTGAAATAATTATTCAAAATGTAAATTTGGGAATACCATTTATTATTACTGGTAATAAAAAGTATGAAACTGGATCTATCTATTTTGAAACCAATAATGGAAAAACATGGATTAATGGTGAACCAAATAAAATGATTAAATCAGAGGATTTAACCGAAGCCAAATGGACAATTGAAAATAGGGAAATAATAATAACATTTAATAAAAAGTCAGACAATTACGCCTTTACTTTTACAGCTTTTCCTGATGATGATGTTATAAAATGGGGATTTGGAATTTCAGCTGAAATAGACGAATATTTTACCGGACTGTTCGAACGCGTTGTGGATGGAGATCAAAAAGAATCATGGAAGGAAGGAATAAAAGAAGCAATGAATTTGCACGGACAAAAAGTGGATATGATCATTAAACCAACCCTTTCTTTGTATTGTCCTTTTTATATTTCTTCAAATGGATACGGAATATTCATAAACGGTACCTGGCCAGGACATTATGATTTTTGTCAATCCGACCCTGAAAGAGTATTAATTGAATTTGAAGGTAATTCATTATCCGGGATAATATATATTGCTGATAATCCGGCTGATATTGTAAAAATGCACTCGCTAAGTGTTGGACCAAGCATAATTCCTCCTAAATGGGCATTTCTACCCTGGAGTTGGAGGGATAACCTTACCCATATGAAAACATATTACGATGGCACGCCTGTAAATGCTCCTTTTAACAGCATGGTAGTTGAAGATATTTTAATAATGAAAGCGTTGGATATTCCATGTGGATTATATTGGATTGATCGTCCGTGGGCAAAAGGATTTAGAGGATATGAAGACTTTGAATGGGACACACAACGGTTTCCGGATGCAAAAGAAATGATAAGCTGGATTCACTCAAATAATATGAAATTTTTACTATGGATAGCGCCTTGGGTTACTGGTGAAATGAAAAATACAGCCATTAAAAATAATTATTCTCAGCCTTTAAAAGATCCGCATGGCAATATAGACTCTACTAACATTGCATTGCTAGATTTTACAAATCCAGATGCTTGTAAATGGTGGCAGGAAAACGGAATTGAAAAAATGCTAAAGCAAGGTGTAAATGGATTTAAACTGGATCGTTCTGAAGAACTTGTTCCTGAAACAAATGATATTATCCTAAATGATGGTCGAACTGCCAGAGAAGTTAGAAATGAATACCCGATATTGTATGTTAAAACTGTAAATGAAAGTTGTAAAAAAATATATGGAGATGATTTTATATTAATACCACGTGCAGGTTATTCTGGAAGTTCCAAATATAGTGGTTTTTGGGGTGGTGATATAGGATCTCCTCCTGAAGGGTTGCGTGCAGCAATTATTGCCGCCCAGCGAAGTTCTATTATTGGCTTCCCCATTTGGGGATCTGATATTGGTGGATACTGGCAAGGTGATCTCGACAGGGAAGTATGTGCCCGCTGGTTAGCTTTTGGTTGCTTTAATCCCATTATGGAATTTGGTCCAACTGAAGACAGAGCTCCATGGAATATGGATTCTGAACCCAACTACGATACAACGTTAATAGCAATATGGAGGTTGTATGCAAAAATTCATGCATCTTTGGCTAATTACACTTTTAACCATGTTAAACAGGCTCATGAAACAGGAATGCCAGTAATCAGACCACTATTTCTTGAATTTCCGGAACAAGAAGAAGCATGGAACGACTGGCAAACTTTTATGTATGGTGAAGATATTCTTGTTTCTGCCATCTGGCAAAAAAATAAAAAATCTCATACCCTTTATCTGCCAGCAAATGTTAAATGGATTGATGCATGGAATCTAGGTAAAGTATATGAAGGGGGGCAATACATTGAAATGGAAACCCCAATCTATAAAATTCCAATTTTTATTCGAGCTGAAAGTGAGGTAAAACTTGGCGATTTAAATGAAATTTATAATGAGTCACTAAAAATAGCTTCAGAAATTCCTAATATGAAAATTCTAGAGCAGCTTGAAAATTTTAAAATCAAATAGTATGATCAATCAAATAAAGTGTTTTATTTATTTCAGCCTATTGAGTATAAATGCATTTTCTCAACCCTGGGTGCCGGATTTAGGAAATGGAAACTATAAAAATCCTATTATTTATGCAGATTACTCAGATCCTGATATTATCAGGGTTGAGGAAGATTTTTACATGGTAGCATCAAGTTTTAACTGCATGCCTGGTATCCCAATTCTACACTCCAAAGACCTGGTAAACTGGAAAATTATCAATCATGTTTACGATAGCCTTCCTCTTCAAAGATATGATAAACCGCAGCATGGTGAAGGTTCCTGGGCACCTTCAATCAGGTATAATGACAACAAATTTTATGTTTATTTCTGCACTCCTCAGGATGGCCTTTTTATGGCAAGCACAGATGATCCGAAAAATAACTGGGATCTGATACAAGTAGAAAAAGTTGAGTTATGGGAAGATCCCTGTCCATTTTGGGATGGAAATGGAGATGCCTATCTGGTTAGAAGCAAAGTTTGCGCTGGTGAAATTTATATTCATAAAATGAGCTTTGATGGTAAAAAACTACTGGATAATGAAGTATTGGTTTATAAAGACGTTACTCAGCCTACCATTGAAGGACCTAAACTTTTTAAAAAAGATGGGTATTATTATATTCTAGCTCCTGCTGGTGGTGTACCGACCGGTTGGCAAACTGTTCTTCGTTCAAAAAATATATTCGGACCATACGAAGCAAAGATTGTTTTGCACCAGGGAAATACAAATATTAACGGCCCTCATCAGGGTGGCTTAGTGGAGTTAGAATCAGGTGAATGGTGGTTTGTGCATTTTCAAAGTAAAAAGCCATATGGTCGAATAGTGCATTTACAACCTGTTACATGGAATGATGGTTGGCTATTGATAGGTATTGATATTAATGATGATGGTATCGGTGAGCCAGTTACAGAATATAAAAAACCAACCATTAATAAAAATCAAGAAATTACTATTCCTCAAACAAATGATGAATTTAATGAAAATGAGTTAGGACTTCAATGGCAATGGCATGCCAATCCAAAAAGCAGCTGGTATTCGATGAAAGATAATTCAGGGTCTTTACGGTTATTTGCCGTAAAAAATATTAGCAAATATGGTAATTTATGGTTTGTGCCTAATCTTTTGCTTCAAAAATTTCCATCACCCTCATTCACTGCAACTACTAAAATCAAATTTAATGGTCAACTTGAAGGTGAAAGCAGCGGCTTGGTTATTATGGGTGAAGAATGGTGTTACCTTGGATTGGTGAAAACCGACACAGGAATGAGTATTAAACTGATTGAAGGCAAGATGGAAAGATGTTTTAATGTTACTAATATTATTGAATCCATACCTTATAATAATGATGAATGTTATTTTCGTGTAACAGTAAATGAAAACGGAGAATGTATATTCAACTATAGTTTAGATAATGAAAAATATTACAAAATAAGATATGAGTTTCAGGCCACTGAAGGCAGATGGATTGGTGCAAAAGTCGGTTTATTCTGCATTAATCCAAATATTTCTGTGAGTAATGGTTATGCAGATTTTGACTGGTTCAGGATTGAATAATGATATTAATTTGATTGTCTTCTAACAATTTAATAGACTTTGAACATATATTTGAAGTACAGATAAGATAAACATTAATAATTGGATCAACTGATTTTATTTTATTAACAGTTTCAATAATTTTCAATGCATCTTTTTGAATAATCCTGCTTTTTATAATTTTTTCTATGGCAATAGTTGAATCATTTAATTGCTTTAAAATAACCCTTTTATTTAAACCATATTTTTCAGAGGAAATAATCATCCGATATGAGTTTTCATTGTAAAAAATCATTAATATATATCATTTTCCGATACAAAAATTCTTAAATATATTTCCTAAGATCTCATCTGTTGTGATTGTGCCTGTAATTTCACCTAAATAATGCAATACTTCCCTAATATCCTGTGCTAAAAAATCATTTGAAATACCAGATTTGAGACCATTTTCAGCTCTTTCTAATGCTTCAGCTGATTTTTGAAGGGCTTCAAAATGCCTGATATTATTAATAATTACCTGATCTTCATTAATTTTATCTAATTCAAGAATGGCTAATAATTCATTTTCAAGCAAATCAATATTAATTTTCGATTTTGCGGCAATAGGTACAACCGTAAAATTTTTAAACGATAAATGTGAGTTTATGTGTTTAATTTCTTTTTCTAGTCTGTTAGGTTCTAATTTATCAATCTTATTGATAACAATTACAATTTTCTGATCCTGCTGGTTTATCCTTTTTTCTAATTCTTTAATTGATGCTTCGATTACCTCTGGC
>CAZBZX010000085.1:0-12716 GCA_964496465.1 uncultured Bacteroidales bacterium | reverse complement strand
TACCGGGGGTACTTTATTTATAATTGATAACACTGCAATAGTCGATTGGTCGCAAACCGGTGATTATCAATTAAGATTATCAACCTCAAATTACTGCGGATTGAGTGAAGAGGATACTTTACAAATTACGGTAAATAATGCACCGGAACAGCCTTCTGAAATTAGTGGTAATAATGAAGTTTGCTTGGGAATATACAGTTATTCAGTGGTTAATATACCTGGAATAACTTATAATTGGTCTATAAGTGGTGGAGGAACAATATTTGCCAATGGCAATCAGGTTACAGTTCATTGGACATTAGCAGGTAACCATGTATTATCAGTTACAGCAGGCACTTCCTGTGGGAACAGTATAGCAAGAACACTTTCTGTTGGTGTAAAAGCTTTACCGGAACAACCTACAGCAATTATGGGTGATAAGAAGGTTTGTCCGGAAAATACGGAAACATATTCAATAAATGAGAAAGGGAACGAAGAGTATTCCTGGGAATTATCTGGCGGGGGAATTTTAAATGCAAATGATGGCAGGGCAGACGTAGAATGGATAACACCAGGAACATATACGATTTCTGTTACTCCTGAAAATGAGTGCGGAACTGGGCAGACCAGGGAGGAGATGATAGAAGTATATTCAATCCCGGAAAAACCGGATACCATTTATGGCTTATTCGATGTATGTCAGGGAACGCAATCGTATTATGTAGATTATGAGACAAATGTTAATTATACCTGGACCCTTTCTGGAGGCGGAATTATATCTCCTTCAAAAAATGTTGCACAATTAGAATGGACTGATTCCGGTACATATTCACTTACTGTTACCCCTTACAATATGTGTGGTACCGGAAAATCAAGAACCATAAAGGTCAATGTAAAAGGAATTGAAGACCAGGTTACTGAAATAAATGGGAACGAGGATGCTTGTGCGGGAGAGGAAATTTATCAGGTACCTGAAATAGGTGGGATGAATTATTCATGGGAATTATTGTCCGGAGGCACATTCACACCCCAAGATACGAATGTAATAACAATTTTATGGGATACAGCCGGGCAACATTTTTTAAAACTAGCTACATCCGATGGTTGTAATCAGTCAAAAATTATTGAAGTAGAATTAATTCCTGATCAACCCTCTGAGATTGCTGGGGATACTATAGTATGTGAAGCTGAACAATTGTATTCGGTTACAAAGGTTACAGGTATTGATTATAACTGGCAAGTAACTGGAGATGGTGATTTAACTCCTTTGTATCATACCGCCAAAGTTGTTTGGAATGAAACCGGAATTTATGCACTTTCAGTAACTCCATCGAATAAATGTGGAAGTGGAGTTCCAAGGTCACTCAATATTGAAGTGATTGATAAGCCTGTTCTGCCAACTGGTTTTACAGGCGATACAATATCATGCATAGGAAATAATAATTATTCTGTAATAGATAATCCTGGGGTGGATTATCACTGGACTTTAAACGGCACCAAACTTGGGTCTTCTTTACTAAACATAACCGAAATTGATTGGAATGATACCGGTACTTACATATTAAGTGTAAATATGTACAATAAATGCGGGAATGGCCCAATTTTGAATAAAATAATTGAAGTAATTGATATTCCTGAACAACCTGTAATTTATGGAAATAGGGAGGTATGTACAGGAGAGGAAATTTATTGGGTTGATAAGAAAAAACATGAAAACTATAGTTGGGAATTAAGCGAAGGTGGAATTTTGACTAGTAAAAACGATTCAGTTTATATAAATTGGGATTCAACCGGCACGTTTTTACTTACAGCTACTCCAACCAATAAATGCGGTACTGGAATTTCAAAATCAATATTAATTGATGTATTTGCAATTCCTCAACAAATAAATAATATTTATGGTGATACTTTAAGTTGTTTAGGATCTAAAATTTATAGCGTAACACCAATTTCATCCGTTCAATATAAGTGGGGGTTATCGGGGGGTGGCTCAATAATGCCTTTTTCAAACTTAGCTCAAATTATTTGGACAATTCCTGGAAATTATATCATAGGTATTGTTCCATATAATGAATGTGGTATTGGTGATACATCTAAATTAAAAATAACAGTTAGTGATATTCCAAGACAACCTGGAATAATTACTGGTGAACTAAAAAGCTGTATTGGAGATACAAACGATTACTTGATAACTTCAGTAAATGGAGTTTCATACTCATGGTCAATTTCTTCCAATGATGTGATTTCTGAAAATGGGTCTCAATCTAGAATAATATGGTCGAGTACAGGTCAAAAAATAATTTCTGTGAAACCTTCAAATTATTGCGGAGAAGGATCTGGAAGGGATATAACTGTTTCAGTAAATGATATCCCTGATCAACCATTATTTTCAGATGGTGATTCAGTTTCATGTATCGGGAAAACCCAATACAGGGTTACAGCCGTTTCCGGAATAAATTATACCTGGAATTTAAATGGAGGAGGATTTTTAGACGCATTAAATAATAATTGTACCGTAAATTGGAACAGTAAAGGAAATTATTTATTATCAGTTAAAGGGATTAATGCTTGTGGAAATAGTCCAACAGCAATATTATCAGTACGCATTCAGGATGTCCCCAGTTCAATTACAGAAATTACCGGAGATACAATTACCTGCCTTGGGAAATATATTTATTATAGTTCCAATATTGATCCAACCTTGAATTATTTATGGTCTCTTTCAAGCGGAGGGGAAATAAATTCAATTAATAATAATATAATAATTGATTGGCATGTGCCCGGAATTCATAAACTATCAGTAGTTCCATCCAATAGTTGCGGAAACGGACCAATTACGTCTTTAAATATTCATGTAAATGACATTCCATCCCAACCGAATATTATTGTTGGAGAAGCAAATTGCTGTACTGGAAATAAGGAAAGTTATACCATTGCAAAAACAGAAGCAGTAAATTATAAATGGTCACTTACCGGTGGAGGTGAAATGACTTCATCTGATAATATGGCATCAATAATTTGGAGGGATCAGGGAGAACATACTTTAACAGTGACCCCTAATAATATTTGTGGTTCAGGAAATCCAAGGAATGTAATAATTACGGTTGATGAAGAAATTCCACAGATTAAAGAAAAGATAACTGGTGATACAATAGTATGTATAAATAAAGAAATAAATTATTCAGTTCCTTATTATGAAGGTGTTGATTATTATTGGAATACAGGTGGTTATAATAATCACACAGATTTATATAATCTATTATTTATAGAGTGGTTCGAGGAGGGGATTCATACTATTTCTGTTTATCCTAAAAATAGTTGTGGCGAGGGTGAAATAGTATATCAGAATATAGAAGTAGTAGATAATTTATCTGATGTTCAGATTATTTATTCAAATGATTCCTTAATTGCATTAGGTACAGGCGAATTTCAATGGTATTTTAACGGGAATATAATGGCATTTGAAACAAGTAATTATATAAAACCATCAGACCAGGGTGAGTATCATGTACAATGTAAAAATGTTTGTAATGAAGTTATTTCCGAATTAGTTTTTTATACAGATTCAATATTACTGGAATGGGAGATCCCTGTATATCCAAACCCTGCTCATGATTATTTGTTATTGACATTACCTGTAAACATCACTTTTAGCAATATTGAATTGATTGATAGAAATGGACGTATAATTAAAACATTTATCAATCCGGGAAAAGACAAAATCAGACTTGATTTTACAGATATCATACCAGGAAATTATTATTTACGATTAAACTCAGAATTAAAACCAATTCTTAAAAAAATAGTGATTTTATAGGTAGTAAATTATAATATATCAACTAATTTATAAATTTTATCCAACCTAATCCCTTTTTCAGTTCGTTTAACTGTTCCACATTCATAGTGGATATCATGTTCAAAGAATAAAAAGTAATTATTATCAACAGCTTCATTTAAAAATTGTTCTTTTTCCTCCATAGCGGTTACTGGTTCAATATCAAATGCTGGAATCCATGAGATTGGAATATTTGCAACAGAAGGAATTAAATCAGCTACATATACAATGGTTTTATCTTTATAAGTAATAAATGGAATAATTTGACCTGCCGTATGCCCGTTATATATTTTAAGCATTATCTCTTTTGTTATTTGCTCTTCCTTTTCAATTAATCTGAGTCTGCCACTTTCTTGAATAGGTATCAAATTTTCTTTTAAAAAAGAAGCTTTTTCCCGGGGATTAGGATTCATAGCTACTTCCCATTGTTTATTACCTGTATAATAGGTAGCATTTTTAAATGTTAAAACAGGATTTCCATTTTCTAACTTTACACCACCTCCGCAATGGTCAAAATGTAAATGGGTCATGATAACATCGGTAATATCATTTGTTGAGTATCCTAATTTATTTAGAGATTTTTCAAGTGTATCATCACCATTTAAAAAATAATAGCTTAAAAATTTTTCATCCAGTTTTTCACCTAATCCGTTATCAATTAATATTTTTTTTCTCCCATCATCAATTAATAACGCTCGCATTGCTAAGTTTATCAGGTTGTTTTCATCAGCCGGATAAACTTTATTCCATAATGTCTTGGGTACAACTCCAAACATTGCACCACCATCAAGTTTAAAATTACCTGTTTCAATAGAAAATAATTTCATTATAAAAAAGTTTATATGCAAAAGTACAATAAACAGATGTTAAATTTTTTAAAGACTTTCAAAATCTCTAAGATTTAGTATCATTATACTGGATTTTTTATTTATTGACGTCATATAGATAAATAAATTTAGTAATTTGGTATAAAATTTGGGCTTTCGAACGCAACCATTTATTTATTTAAAACTCTTTTATTAGATGTCGTTATTGATTATAAATGCCTAAAATCATGAAAAAAATAATTTTACTTATCCTGCTGTCTATCTTAACTACTGTAAATTGTGTTATTTTTTCACAAGACTGGGAATGGGCAAAAGCAAACAAAAATTATGATGATTATTATTATTCTGAAAGCAGATATATTGGGATTGATAAGTATGGGAATACTTATGCAGCTGGCAATTTCTCAGATGTTTTTCATATAGATTCTATTATAGTATATAGTTCTTTTTATGAAAATGTTTATTTGGCTAAATTTAACCCTGCTGGTAAATGTTTATGGATAAAAGTTATCCAAGGAACCGATTACTCATATATTTACGATTTAGAAGTTGATGAGGATGGTAATTCATATATCTCAGGTTATTATTATTATTCATTAATTGTTGATACAGTGATATTATTTAATGATAATTATGAGTCAGCTGAGTTTTTTATTAAATTCGATTCTAATGGCAATGTAAAATGGGCAAATAAATTAAACTATATTTATCAATCTGATATTGAATTAGATACGGATGGTAATCCGTATATATTTTGCGAAGATAGCTATTATGATCTTTATATAAATGACACATTAGTTACTATTGGTGATTATTATAATTTGATAAAGTTTAATAAGCAAGGAAATTTTATTGAAGTAGTGGATTTAAGTAATTCATACATTATGTATAACTTAAGAGCTGATATAACAACTTCAGGAAAATATGCTATATGCTATTATGATGACTCCTATTATGAAAGAAAAGTATCTTTGTATGAAGATGACACCGAATTATGGACCAATATTCTTGATGCTGAAATAGAAATAAATACAATTATATCTGATTCTGATGAAAACATTTATATTTCAGGAAATTATTATTATGGAATATATATTGACGGTAACTATATACCTAATTCAGGAAACAGAGATGGTATCATTATTAAATATAACAACCAAGGAGAATTTGTTTGGTATAAACAAATTGTTGGATATGACTATTATTATTATTACAATAATAAAAATATTTCAATTTCAAATGATAGTATATTATTTATAACTGGAGCATTCAATAATTACTTAAAAATTGATTCAACGGAGTATTATGTATATAACTCATCTTTATATGTAGCAAAAATGACAACTGATGGTGAAATGAGATGGGTTCATTTTTCTGATTCAGACCATCGAACATATCCTGCATCAATTACTTCTAATAGTGATAACGAGGCAATTATTACCGGTTATTTTGATAATTATTTAAAATTAGGCAGGTTTGAGTTTACAAATAATTCAGATAATGTTTTTTTTATAGCCAAAGTAAATAATAAACCCAGGATGCCAGTAAAAATATATGGAGATTCAATTATTTGTAAAGGGATCAACGAATATTATGTCGATTCAGCTGATAATGTTTCTTATGAATGGCATTTATCTGATGTTGGTATTATTGAGAATAAATTAAGCAAACTGACCTATTATTTTAATGATACTGGAAATTATAAATTAACCGTTATTCCCTATAATGATAAACTAAAAGGAGATTCACTTTCTATTTTAATTAGTGTTAAGGAAGTTCCACAAAAACCAGTTATTATTGGTGATACATCAACTTGTTTAGGAACAGAGGCTTATAATGTCGAGAGCAATTCTGATTATTCTTATAAATGGGAATTAGATGATGGGGGTACCCTTTTTGTAATTAATAATACTGCTTTAGTTGACTGGACCTATGTTGGAGATTATCAGTTAAGTTTAATGACCTCGAATTTTTGTGGTTCCAGTGAAAAGGCTATAAGAAATATTGAAGTAAATGAATTACCGGTTCAGCCTGGTCAAATTACCGGAGACCAGGATGTCTGCATTGGAACTTATAGCTATTCAGCACCTTCGATTTCAGGTATAACATATAGCTGGACAATGAGTAGCGGCGGTTCTTTATTTTCAAACGGAAATCAGGTAACTGTGAATTGGACAACAGCCGGTAACCATGTTTTATCAGTTGTGCCCAATAATTCATGTGGAACTGGTCCGGCAAGGACTTTAGCTGTAAGTGTCAGCGAAACTCCTGATCAACCTTCAACTATTTTTGGAGATAATGAAGTATGTGAAGGAGTAGAAATATATACAATTATTGAAAAGGCAGATGAAGAATATAAATGGACTATTTCCGGTGGAGGAGTTCTTGATTATGAAGGAGGAAGAGCTGAAGTAGATTGGATTAATCCAGGAACTTATAAAATATCAGTAGCTCCGGAAAACCAATGTGGAACAGGTCAGGTTAGAGAAGAACTTATTGAAGTATACGGTATTCCAGAAAAACCAGATACAGTGTATGGAATTAAAAATGTTTGCCAGGGTATTCAAACTTATTCAGTTGATAAATTAATTAATGTAAATTACACCTGGACACTTTCTGGTGGCGGAATTTTAACTCCGACTAAAAATATGGCTACTGTTGAATGGACTGACTCAGGTACTTTTTCACTTACCGTTACACCTTATAACATTTGCGGCGTGGGAAGTTCTAAAACAATTGTAGTTTATGTAAAAGGTACTGTGGATCAAATTACAGAAATTGTAGGAAATAGTGATGTTTGTTCAGGGGAAGAAATTTATGAAGTAAATGATATTCCAGGTATGACATATATATGGGAACTTATGTCGGGAGGCTCTCTAATACCTGAAGATACAAATGTTATTTCAGTCACCTGGACAACCAAGGGAGAACATATTCTTTCGTTAGTTACTTCAGATGGGTGTAACCAGTCAAAAATTGTTTCTGTTGAGCAGGTTCCATCTCAACCTGCTAAAATATCAGGAGATACAGTAGTTTGCTATGGCGAACAATTATATGCCACCAAAAAAGTAGTAGGTATTAGTTATAATTGGCAGTTAATTGATG
Source organism: uncultured Bacteroidales bacterium (assembly GCA_964496465.1). GTDB lineage: Bacteria > Bacteroidota > Bacteroidia > Bacteroidales > CAYFUP01 > CAZBZX01. The sequence continues at coordinate 4,970 of CAZBZX010000085.1, read as the reverse complement.
GAGGTACTATTACATCTCAATACCACACTGCAACAGTAAAATGGTCAAGCTCAGGCGAACATAATCTTTCGGTAACACCATCAAATAAATGTGGTAACGGTGTCTCAAGATTCATTACCGTCGATGTTATTGAGAAACCGGTACTTCCAGATGGATTTGCCGGAGATACAGTTGCTTGTGTTGGAGAAAATAATTATTCAGTAAATGATATTTTTGGTGTAGAATATAATTGGAGCATAAATGGTGTTAATTCAGCTAATGAAAGATCAAATACTAATGAAATTACCTGGAATGATACTGGAACTTATGTACTGAGTATAAATATGTATAATGATTGTGGGGATGGGCCTATTCTAAATAAAATAATAAAATCAATTGATATACCTGAACAACCAATAATTAAAGGAAATAAAATTGTTTGTTTAGGAGAATCAGCCTACTGGATTGATAAAAAAGAATATGAAAATTATTCATGGTCATTAAATGCTGGTGGGATTCTTACAGATTTGGATGATTCGGCCTATGTATTTTGGGATTCAACAGGAACTTTTCTTCTTAGCGCTACTCCAACTAATAAATGTGGTACCGGATTAACAAAATCAATTAGTATTGAGGTGATTACAGTTCCAGATCAAATAACGCAAATAGTTGGAGATTCAAAAGTATGTAAAGGAATTGAATCCTATGATGCTGAATTGAACCAAAAAATAGCATATAATTGGACATTATCTGGTGGTGGTACATTATCACAATTAGTTAATTCTGCTACAATTAACTGGACAAAAGTTGGAAACTATATTTTAACTCTTACTCCTTCAAATCAATGCGGAAATGGTATTTCAACATCAATACCGGTTGAGGTTAATGAAATTCCTGCATCGCCTGATTCTATCATCGGATTGGCTGAAGTTTGTCTTGGACAGCAAACATATACAATAATTGCTGATGAAGATGTTAATTATAGCTGGCTTATAAATGGTGGCGGAACATTAACCTCAACAAACTCCCAGGCATCTGTTAATTGGATCAAGAAAGGAAATTATACATTAAAAGTAACTCCGTCAAATTTTTGTGGTCTTGGAAATTCACAAGAAAAAATAATTTCGGTAAAAGATATTCCGGAAAAACCATTTTTTGAAATTGCAGATACACTTGTTTGTACTGGTCAATCAATTTATGTTGTGAATAATTCGACTGACGTGAATTATAACTGGACTATTTCCGGTGGAGGAAAAATGACAACATCAAACAATAGCGCTACAGTTAATTGGAATAATATAGGAACAGAAATTATAGCTGTCACTCCTTCAAATATTTGTGGCAATGGGCCGTCATCATCTTTAAATATTGAGATAAAAAGACAACCTTCTTCAGCAGGAAATATTATTGGTGATACGTTGAATTGTCTGGGATCAAAACTTTATAGTGTGACTTCCGTTTCAACAATTCAATATAAGTGGGAACTAACAGGAGGAGGTACATTATCACCTTTTTCAAATTTGGCCCAAATTACATGGACTGCCCCAGGAAACTATAAATTAAAATTGGCACCTTATAACGAATGCGGTTATGGCGATACTTCATCATTAAATATAACTGTAAGAGATATTCCAAATCAACCAGGTTTAATTGGAGGAAATATTTATAGCTGTGTTGGGGATACAAATGATTATCAGATTGTTGGTGTTGATGGATTATCATATTCATGGGCAATTTCATCTAATGATTTAATGCAAGGATCTGGCCAGCAAGCGCAAGTAATTTGGTCAAGTACCGGTCAAAAAACGATTTCCATAAAACCTTCCAATTACTGTGGAGAAGGGCCTCAAAGAGAGGTTATTATATCTGTAGGAATTATTCCTGACCAGCCTATTTTTTCTGATGGAGATACAATTTCCTGTTTAGGAAAGGCACAGTACAGGATTACACCAACTTCAGGTACAAATTATAACTGGACATTATCTGGTGGAGGCTTTTTAAGCTCATCAAATAATAATTGTTCCGTAAATTGGAATAGTATTGGAAGTTATGAATTAGCTGTGAACGGTATAAATTCTTGTGGAAACAGTCCTGTTGCTTACCTTACTGTACATGTACAAGATGTTCCTAACGCGGTTGAGGAAATATTAGGCGATACGGTAACTTGCCTGGGAAAATATATTTATAATAACAGTAATATTGAATTTTCAACAAATTATTTATGGACTATTTCCAGCGGAGGTGAGTTAAATTCAACAAATAGTGCTGTTATTATTGATTGGCAGGTACCCGGCACTCATACATTATCAATAGTTCCAAGTAATACGTGTGGAACAGGACTAATGACTTCATTAAATGTGAAGGTAAAAGATGTACCTCCTCAACCTAATATTATAATTGGAGAAAATAGTTGTTGTGCAGGAAATATCCAGAACTATACTATTTCGAAAGCTGATGGTGCAAATTATCGATGGTCTTTGACAGGCGGTGGCGATTTACTATCTTCAGAAAATATTGCTACTGTAAATTGGAATAACAAGGGCGATCACACACTTATAGTTACACCTTATAATATTTGTGGAACAGGCATTCCAAGAAAACTTGTGGTTACCATTGAAGATAAAGTACCACAGATTATTGGAAAAATAGTAGGAGACACTATTGTATGTATTAACCAAGAATTAAATTATTCTGTTCCATATATTGAAGGGGCTGAATTTAATTGGGAAATTGGTGGTTATAATGATTTTGTGCATTTAAATAGTTCGGCACTAGTGAGATGGTTTGAAACCGGAAATTATTCAATTTCTGTTTATCCAAAAAGCAGTTGTGGTGAAGGGGAGACTATAACCATGAATATTGAAGTAGAAGATTATTTAAATAATCTCGATATTAAATATTCGGGAGATTCATTAATTTCAGAAGGAAAGGGAGAAATCCAATGGTATTTTAATAGAAATATCATTCCTTTTGAAAACAGTAATTTTATTAAACCAGCTGAAGAAGGGGACTATTATGTTATTTGTAAAAATTCATGTAATGAACTACAATCTGATGTAATTTTTTATACTGATTCGTTAAATATTGGATGGGAAATACCAGCATATCCGAATCCTGCTCATGATTATTTATTGCTTTCATTACCTGTAAATATCAAATTTAAAACGATAGAATTAATAGAAAGAAACGGTAAAATTGTTAAAACTTTTACAGGAATAACCCAGGATAAAATTCGTTTAGATTTTAGTGATATAATTCCTGGAAATTATTATTTAAGGTTGAATTCAGGTTTAAAACCAGTGCTTAAGAAAATAGTTGTATTATAATTATTTGCACTCTTCCATCATTTTTAACCCGAATTCTTTGCCAAACTGAATAAAGCTGTTATGTTTTTCATTATGAGGGAAAAATTTTTCTGATAAACCATCTCGGAAAACATTTAATTTAAGAAGTTTCAATTGATTATCTATAATATTAATAGCTTCTCCACTCCAACCATACGATCCGAAAGAAGCAGCAATTTTACCTTTATCTCTTATTGGATTAATAACAGAAAATAATTTATAAATAGGCAATAATGTATTTTGGTTTATGGTAGGTGAACCAACAATAATTCCCTGGCAACTTACAATTTTTGATTCCAGTTCACCAAGGGTTATGTTTTCAATATCAATTATTTCAAAATTATCTAACCCACTTACTTTTAAACCGGCAGCAATAGAAAGTGCCATTTCATGTGTATATCCATACGCAGAGACATAAACAATTAATACTTTTTTAGCATTACTTTCAATAGTGGATAAATATTCCTTTGAATATTTCTCAGATAATTTTACTATTTGTTTCCAATTCTTTCTTAAGATTGGGCCATGTCCAGGGCATATAGTTTTTATGTCAAGTGGTTTTATTTTTTCAATAGCTTTAAGCATAAATTTGCTGTAAGGCTTTAGAATTACATCAAAATAATATTTAAATGCATCATCATAAATCCCAACTAGGTCATCAAACATTTCTGCATTGCAAAAATGGGCTCCAAATGAATCACATGTAAATAAGATTTTATCTTCAACCAGGTAGCTGTAAATAGAGTCAGGCCAATGTAAATTTGGAGCCCCGATAAATTGTATTGTTTTATTTCCCAGATCAAGAGTATCACCATCTTTAACTTTTAATGATTTAAAAGGAATTCCCATGATATCTTCCAAATAACGAATAGCACTTCCACTTCCAACAACAATGGCATTAGGGGCAATTTTTAACAAATGAATAAGATTACCAGAATGATCTGGTTCAGTATGATCTAATATTATATAATCAATTTTTTCAGGATTAATAACTTGTTTTACTTTGTCAAGGTAAGTGTCTTTAAATTTTTCTTTTGAAGTTTCAACAATTACTTTTTTTTCAGCATTAATAAAATACGAATTATACGTAGTTCCGTATTTAGTTTCCATTACTATGTCGAAAGTTACAATATCAAAATCAAGTATTCCGATCCATTTAACGTCATTTGTAATATTAAGTACCCGGTTATCTTTCATCCTATATTTTTTGAGATAATAATTTTTGTAAAAATACGAAGTTTAGTGTTGATAATAAAAGAGTTTATATTAGAATAATTATAAATAAAAAAGACGATAGCAATACTATCGTCTTCCAGAATATAAAATAAATATTGAAATTTTATTTACCAGGTTTATCATCAGCTTTTTTGCAACAAGGCTTTGTGCAATTTGGATCACAACATTTTTTCTTTTCAGCTTTTACGCATGAACTTGGTTCAGCTTTTTTGGTAGCTGAAGAATCTGAAACCTGAACTTGATTTCCATCTGAATTATCTTGCATAACGATGTCATTTGAATTTGACGTATTTATTGTAGCAACAACGGGAATGCTGCTAAAAGCTACTATAGCTACTATTGAAAAAACAAATAATACTCTTTTCATAATTTTTAAATTTTAGTTAAATAAATTAATAAAATAATTCATAG
>CAZBZX010000084.1:0-12718 GCA_964496465.1 uncultured Bacteroidales bacterium | reverse complement strand
GAATAAATATAAAACCATTGACGCGTTGAATGCTGCCTGGGGGACCGCATTCTGGAGCCAGTGGTTCAGTAGTTTCGATGAAATCATAATTCCCAATACTAACTTAGTGGGATGGTGGGGAAATAATCCACACGCATTACTCGACTTTAAAAGGTATTTGGCCGATACCCAGGCAGCATTTCTAGATTTTCAGGCCGGAATATTAAGGGAGTATATTCTAGATAATCAATATATTACTACAAATTATACTGCTAAATGCACAGGTTCGGACCCAAGGCGGACAACAAATCTCGATTTTGCCACTTATACTGTATATCCCAATGGAGGGAGTGGCAACATTGGCGAGCTCGGTTTTCGATTAGGCGACAGCAAAGTAATACTTTTTGCATCGGAGTATTATAAATCGATAGGCGGCGCAACAGGTGTAATGGAAATACAACCCGGGCCTGTAAATTGGGGATGGTACAATCCTTTGCTTCTTCCGGGAACTGTTAGGATGTGGTTGTACCACACTTTTGCGGCTGATGGAAAAATGGCATGTTCCTATAGGTTTCGTCAAATTAATTATAATTCAGAACATTACCACTCGGGTATTATGAAACCCGATGGAGTGACCCCATCTCAGGGTGGAAAAGAATATATACAATTTATGGAAGAGATGATAAAACTCCGTAAACTCTACAAGCCCAATCAGAAAATGCCCGAAGAATTTGCCAAGCGGTCAACAGCAATTCTTTGGAACCTTGAAAATTACTGGTCAATTGATAGGCAAAAACTAACATATCAATGGGATGCATGGAACTATCCTGTTAAGTTCCTTGAAATTACCAAGTCGTTAGGTGCCCCAACAGAAGTAATTTCAGAAGAAACGGATTTTTCAACATACAAATTTCTGGTTGTCCCTGCATATGATTTGGTCGATTCGTCATTAGTAAAAAGATGGAGAGATTATGTTACCAATGGCGGGCACCTGATATTGACCTGCCGTACTGCTACAAAAAATCGAAACGGGCACTTGTGGGAAGGTAATTGGGCTGCGCCAATATCCGGCCTTATCGGGGCCAAAGTAAAAGCAACCGATATGTTATCTGACTATAACAAAGGGGATGTTTTAATGAATACAATACATTATACCTGGAACAACTGGGCAGATTTGCTGGAACTCGAAAAAGGAGTTGAAATTCTTGCCACCCTCAACAATCAATTTTACAAAGGTCAGACAGTAGTAGTGAGACATACTCTGGGCAAAGGTTCTGTAACATACATTGGTGTTGATACCGACGATTCAAGGCTCGAAAAGGACATATTACGTGATATTTATTTATCTACCGGCGCCACAATAGATGATTATCCACAGGGAATTTATGTTTATTGGCGGGATGGCTTTTATATAGCAATTAATTATTCTTCAGATGAATATACAATGGATGTACCGGAAAAGGCGAAAATATTGGTTGGAGAAAAGACTTTAAAACCTGCCGGTGTTTTGGTATGGAAAGAGTAATAACTAATAATGCATGTTATTAAATAGAAACCAAATGAATTTTATAAATATAAAAACTGCAATATGAAAAATGCTGACTTGAAAAAATCAAATTTTATGTACGGAATTATTCTGTCTGTATGTTTAACCAGTTTTAGCTGCACTAAAACTGAAGCTCCGGCGCCATGCAGCCCGATACCTTCCGAAAATCAAATGCGATGGCAGGAAATGGAATATTATGCTTTTATTCATTTTTCATTAAACACCTATACCGACCAATCGTGGGGATATGGAAATGAAGATATGAGCCTTTTTAATCCAGAAAAACTTGACTGCCGTCAGTGGGCAAGAATTTGCAAAGAAGCCGGGATGAAAGGGATTATCATTACAGCCAAACACCACTGCGGATTTTGTTTGTGGCCAACGGAAACTACCGAATATTCTGTCAAAAACGCACCTTGGAAAGACGGTAGAGGTGATGTAATTAAGGAAATGGCCGATGCGTGCAAAGAATACGGATTAAAATTGGGTATTTATGTTTCTCCCTGGGACAGGAACTATCCGGAATATGGCAGACCAGAATATATTACCTGTTTCAGAAATCAGATAAAGGAGGTGCTTACTAACTATGGCGAAATTTTCGAAATTTGGTTTGATGGAGCCAATGGTGGTACCGGGTATTACGGAGGAGCTGATGAAGATCGTAAAATCGATCGAACAACTTATTATGATTGGCTGCCAACATATAAAATGATTAGAGAATTACAGCCCAACATAGTGATATGGAATGATGGTGGTAACAGGGCTGATCTCCGCTGGGTTGGCACAGAAGATGGTTTTGTGGGCGAAACAAACTGGAGTTTGTTAAATGGCAATGGTGAAGTAGAATGGGGAATGCTTCATTTTGGACTTGAAACCGGAGACTCCTGGGTGCCTGCTGAAGTCAATACATCAATCAGGCCCGAATGGTTTTATCATCCAAGTGAGGATACTAAGGTAAAAACTGTACCTAAATTGGTTGAAACTTATTATAGCTCTATTGGCCGAAATGCCACATTACTGCTTAATTTTCCTATTATGCCCAATGGCTTAATTCATGAAAATGATGAAAAAGCTGCTATAGAATTTGGCAAAGTTATAAAAGCTTCATTTAACGAAAACCTGGCTGAAAACAAAAAGGCAAGCGCTTCGAATGTTCGTGGAAATGCAAAAAAATTCGGGGCTGTTAAAACAGTGGATGCCGATAAAAACTCTTATTGGGCTACTGATGATGGAGTAACCACAGCATCGCTAACCATTGATTTAGGTAAGCCAACCTTGATCAACCGGTTTTTAGTACAGGAGTATATACGTTTAGGTCAACGTGTGAAAGCTTTTAATATTGAAGCTCTCGTTGATGGAAACTGGGAAGAGCTGGCAAAAGCCACAACCATCGGGTATAAACGAATCCTTCGTTTTCCGGCTGTTGAGGCCTCACAGGTGCGACTTAATATTACCGACTCAAAAAGTTGCCCTGTCATTTCGAATATTGGAATTTACAGCGCACCGGTATTCTTGAATGCACCCTCCATTGCTAGAAATCAATCTGGTGATGTAATCATAACCACGAATGATATTGGCCCGATTTTTTACTATACGTTAGACGGTAGTGAACCAACTGAAAAATCAAATAAATATATCGGGCCTTTTAATGCAGATGGGAAAATGGAAGTAAAGGCAATTGCCTGCGATCCTGTTTCAGGTAAAAGCAGTCCTGTAGGTTGGGAAAAATTCGATATATCAAAAATGAATTGGAAAATTGTCGGAATTAACGATGAAAATGCAGCAAGAATTATAGACGGAAACGAATCTACTGTTTGGCACCAAAGCGATGGCAAAAAAATGCCGATTGATCTGGTTATTGACCTTGGAAACAATAATAATGTTTGTGGTTTTAAATACCTGCCAGACCAAAATAAGTGGAGTTCCGGTATTATAACAAACTACCAGTTTTATATTTCAGAGGACAATATCGTTTGGAAACTGGTAAATGAGGGTGAATTTTCCAACATCAAAAATAACCCGGTATGGCAAATCAAGAATTTTTCTCCTGCAAATGCCCGATATATTAGACTTAGAGCTCTGAAGAATACATGGGGTGACAACATTGCAGGATATGCCGAGATAGATGTAATTACAAAATAATATACATTTTGAGAGCAATAAAAAAAATATTGTTTGTAGTTCTTGTTTTGAATATTTTATTCACAAATATTCAGGCACAGACAAACTACTTCGTATCTCTTAAAGGCAACGATACCCATCCTGGAACACAAACTAAACCATTTGTCACAATAAACAGGGCATTACTTGAAGCTCGAAAAATACAAGGAAAGGTGACAATATATATAATGGAAGGTATTTATTACCTGAAGCATCCAGTAGTTTTTACACCCGAAGATTCCAGAAACGAAAACGAAACGCTGACAATTACAAATTATGAAAATCAGAAAGTTACTATTACCGGAGGAGTGGCGTTAAATCTGAAGTGGAAAGAATACAAAAACGGTATCTGGCAAGCTAAGGTAACACAAGATTTCATTTTTGATGAATTATTTGTAAATGGTCAATTGCAGCGCATGGCCCGGTATCCAAACTATGACTCAACTGCTCATTTTTTTGGAGGAACAGCAGAAGATGCCATTTCCAAAGAACGGGTAGCCCGGTGGAAATCACCTGTTGGAGGATATGTGCATGCCTTACACCCTTATGAATGGGGCGATATTCATTACATCATTAAAGGAAAAAACGAAAATGGTGAACTTGATATTGAAGGAGGCTGGCAAAATAACCGCCCCATGGGTATGCACCAAAAGTACCGTTTTGTTGAAAATATTTTCGAGGAGCTGGATACAGCAAACGAATGGTTTTTCGATGAGCATACCAAAACTCTGTATTACTATCCTCCCAAGGATTTGAACCAGGATTCGGCAATTTTTGAAACTCCGCAGATAGCCCATTTATTTGAATTTAAAGGCTCAGAGACCAGTCCTGTAAGAAATATCACAATAGAGGGACCTACTTTTACACAAACACTGCGCACATTCATGCAAAATAAGGAACCATTATTACGTAGTGACTGGACCATCTACCGGGGGGGCGCTGTACTTTTCGAAGGTGCCATAAATTGTTCCCTTAAAAATTGCACGCTCAATAATCTGGGAGGGAATGCAGTTTTTTTTAATAACTTCAACCGGAGTTGCGAAGTATCGGGATGTTTAATTTCTGAAATTGGAACCAGTGCCATTTGCTTCGTTGGCGATCCAAATGCAGTGCGTTCCCCAAGTTTTCAGTATCACCAGTTTGTGCCTCTGGAACAGATTGACCGCACTCCCGGTCCTAAAACAAATAATTATCCGGCCGAATGTAAGATTTTTGATAACCTGATATTTAATTCGGGTTTGGTAGAAAAGCAATCGGCAGGTGTACAATTGTCCATGTGCCAAAGCATAACGGTGAGCCACAACACCATTTACGATGTTCCTCGAGCAGGAATAAATATAAGTGAAGGAACCTGGGGTGGTCATATAATCGAATACAACGATGTATTTAACACTGTAAAAGAAAGTGGAGATCATGGCTCGTTTAACTCGTGGGGTCGTGACCGATTCTGGCATCCGGATAAAAAAATTCTCGATTCAATAGTTGAAACCAACTTCGAACTTACCTTGCTCGATGCGGTTAAGCCCATTATCATTCGTAACAATCGTATGCGTTGCGATCATGGATGGGATATCGATCTAGACGATGGCTCAAGTAATTATCAAATTTATAATAACCTGTGTTTAAATGGTGGTATAAAGCTTCGCGAAGGCGTAAACCGCGTTGTTGAAAACAATATATTGGTTAATAATACTTTTCATCCTCATGTCTGGTTTGAAAACAGCAACGATGTGTTCCGATGCAATATCGTTTCAACCGGATACTTGCCAATAAACATTAAAGTTTGGGGAAGAGAAACAGATTACAACATTTTTCCTGACTCAACTTCGCTTAAAGCAGCACAGGAGAGGGGAACAAATAAAAATTCAGTTTGTGGGAGTTTGCTTTTTGTAAATCCGCAGGAAGGAGATTTTCGGTTAAAAGATGGTTCTGTAGCCTTTTCTGTTGGCTTTAATAACTTTGCAATGGACAGTTTTGGCGTCATTTCGCCAAAATTGAAGGTTTTAGCAAAAAAAGTACCGATACCAATTTTTATAGAACTTGGTGAAGTAGTCGACGATGAAATTATCGACTTTATGGGAGCTAAAATAAAGAACCTTACTACTCTGGGTGAACGCTCAGCAACAGGGATGGGCGATATATATGGTGTTTTGGTTGTGGATGTAGCTAAGGGATCAGGAGCATCGAAGTTTTTACAGGCCAACGATGTGATCCTGTATTTCAATAATAAACAAGTAGATAAAATATATGATTTGCTGAAAGCGCTTATGTCAGTTATCGGGACAAATACAGAGGTCGTGGTTTTTCGAAACCAGAAAGAAATAAAAAATTGGGTTGAATTGGAATATAAGAAATAACGAACACGTTTTAATAAAGTATAAATCTAATACTAAAACATTTAAAATTTTTATTTGACAACCTGAGTTCGACATAAAAATCAAAAAGATTAAGCTTTTTTCTTGCTTGATGGTTTATTGAAAGTTAAATTAAAGCCCTAATTTTTGCATCCACCTCATTAAAACCACTGCCAAAATTCAATTCTTTGCTGTCAATGCTCATTGCTACGCCGACACATGACTTTGCTTTACTATTTAAAAATTTCATTGATGATTTCTATTAATTTCTCTATAATAAAATGTCTATAAAGTAAAGTAAAAAAGAGAAACACGTGGTTTTTTAGTCAATGAAGGGGGAAATTTAAATTCACTGCCTTTGCCCTTATTGCTTTCGACCTATATTTTTCTACAGTGTTTTTCAACAAATTCAATGTAAAGAATTAGCGTATAACCAGTACCTGTTTCATATTTTATAGCTTAAGCAGAATATTCGTTTCAAAATGGAACAGCAGATGAATGTTTTATTTATGATATCAATTTTTTAAATATGATAGAATCTCAAAGATTTTAGAGATTATTTTCAAGATGCTGGAATGCTAATACATATAATTTTGGGAGTTTATCTAAATTAATCAGAATTTGAAAATAAAAGGATATTTTATTGCTGTTATTCTGATCTGCTATTCATCAATTGCAAAAGAATGGTATGCATTATCTGTTAGATCAGGAATCGAGCCAAATATCTCAGAAAAATTCGAAGCTGTCTGGCAATCACTAGAGCAATTTGAGGTTCCGGGATGGTTGAAAGATGTTAAGTCCGCGATATGGGAACATTGGGACCCACAATGTCAGACTGAACAGTGCGACTGGTATGCACGTTATGTGTCTAAGGAAGGTAACGATCAATATAAATGGTATTTTGCAAATTACGGGCATCCATCCAAAGCTGGTTTTAAAGAAGTTATTCACCAACGGAATCCCAAAAATTATGATCATGATAAAACCAGGAGGAAACAATTTACTTACTCGCTTTTAATTGAAAAACAGAAGATTATTCCAAATGATATCGAAGCAGTATTTAAAATGATTTCTGAATTGAGATCGGGGTAAAATCCTTCAACATACGAAACAAAATGAAAACAATGATAAACGACAACTATTAAAAACTTAATTATGAAACAATTAAAAATACCAAAAGAATTCTTCCGACATTTTAAGAAAAAAATGTTCGTGAGTCTAGTTATGCTATTTACCTTGAATATTATGTATTCACAAGAGCATATAGTGCAAGGTACAGTAACCGATGAATATAAAATTCCCTTTCCTGGGGCGAATATTATAATTAAAGGTACAACAACCGGTACCATATCAGATAACGAAGGCAAGTTTTCATTCAATGTGCCTTCAAATAGCACCATTTTAGTAATTTCCTACATAGGATATGAAACTCAGGAAATTCAAGTCAGAGAACAGACACAATTAAGTGTTGTGCTGAAAGAAAAAACAACTGAACTTGATGATGTTATTGTTGTTGGTTATGGTGTTCAGAAAAAAAGTGATCTTACGGGGGCTATAGCCTCTGTAAGTAGTGAACAATTGTTAAAAACGCCAAGTACCGGAACTATAGAAGCTTTACAAGGGAAAGCAGCCGGGGTGCAGGTTATTAGTAATTCAGGTATGCCAGGAGCTGGTATAACTGTTCGCATACGCGGTATTAATACAATTACAAGAAAAGATGAGTGGAGCACTTCAGGTCCCATTTATATTGTAGATGGTATTCCCGGTGATATTAATTCAATCAACCAAAACGACATTGATCATATTGAAGTTTTGAAGGATGCTTCTGCTCAGGCTATTTACGGTTCATCCGGAGGAAATGGTGTAGTATTGATTACTACAAAACAAGGCCAAAAAGGCAAAAGTCCGAAAATTGAATTCTCGATGTACAGTGGAGTTCAGTCAACTGATGTTCCTGTTGAAGTGTGTAATACAAAAGAATTTATTCAAATCTATAATACACTGGAAACTAACAAGAACAGACTCATTACATCAGGCATTGATGATTTGCCCAATACCAATTGGTGGAATGAAATTGCTCACAAAGCCGTTATGGAAGAATATAATCTCTCTATTTCATCAGGAACTGACAACTCAACATCTCTTTTCAGTCTTGGATATGTAAATCAAGATGGTATTATACAAAAAACAGATTACAAACGTTTTAATATTCGTGCTAATAATACTTTTAATATTAACAAACGAATAAAGATAGGCGAAAATATTAATCTTTCGGCTACCCGCAACCGTGGAGGTTACGATAATTCATCATGGGGATCTATAGTAACGGGCGCATTCAGCCAAAGTCCGATTAGCTATGTTCGTGACACTTCATCTACACTTACCCCACAACAAAAAACCGATAGAAATATAGGCTGGGGGGGCTGGGCCCAACCTTTACTGGGTACAGGTGCAGGTAATCCGCTTGCCGGATTTTATTACGATAACAATCAAAGTGGCACATACAGAATGGCAGGAAACTTTTTTGCCAATATTGAAATTCTTAAGGATTTGACTTATAACAACAACTTTGGTTTTGATGTGAATTTTTATGAGAACGATAATTTTCAGCCTTATTACTATATTACAACAACCCAGCAAAATGGGACTCCGCAGGTTTCCAGGCAATGTGACAGAAATTTTTCTTGGAACTGGCAACATGTGCTTGATTACAAAACCACCTTGTTTGATATGCACACAATTGATCTAATGGCAGGTATGGAAGCAAGCGAATTTTTGCGCAAAACCCTTAGTGGTGCAGCTGATTCATTACTTCTAAACGGAGCTACTCCTGAATACCAGTATATCAATGCTACATTGAGATCAACAGGTTCAGCTATTTACAAGCCTGGTGGAGACTACGGTCACGGTACATCATACGGATACTTTGCCAGGGTAAATTATGAGTTTAATAATTTGTTTCTTGCTCAATTCTCTTATCGCTATGATGGTTCGACCAATTTTGGGCCAGGTCACAGATTTGGCAGTTTTCCTGCATTTTCTACCGGGCTTAAGTTTAGTGAGCTTGACTTTGTAAAAGATAACCTTACGTTTTTAAGTTTTGGAAAAATTCGTTTTGGTTGGGGTATAACAGGGAATCAAAATATTCCAAGTAATAAGTTTTATGCTTTAGTTGCACAAAGCGCCCAAAATGGGTACTCATTTGGAGGTAATCAATATCCGGGTGGAGTAACCCTAGCCCCGGCAAACCAGGAATTACATTGGGAATCCATTACTACATACAATTATGGAATTGATTTGAACTTCCTCGATAATAAACTATCCGTTACTGCTGATTATTTCGACAAAAATACTAACGGTATGTTACAAGATATATCATTGCCTCTAATTGCCGGAAGGCATGGATTTTCAGGTTCTGACGGAAAGTATACCGATCATATTGGCAGTCTGTCCAACAAAGGACTGGAATTAGCTGTCGGATACAAAAACAGTATTGGCGATCTGAAATATTCTGTCGATTTCAACATTACCAAAATTGTAAGCAAATTGTATAATTTACCCGATACCCTGCCATTGCCGGACTATGACCCAAAAGCCATCAAGCAAAACGGCGAGGCTCCTGGTGCATTTTGGGGATATAAGACAGATGGCGTTTTTCGGACAAGCGATGCTGATTCTGTTCTCGATCCGGGAGCAAGTGTGCCACGATATGTTGTAGTTAACCAACCTTATAAAATAGACAAAAACGGAAAAAAGGTATTTCTTCAGAATACTGCAAAACCAGGTGATGAAAGGTTTGTGGATGTAAATGGCGACACAATCCTTAATGACAATGATAAAGTAGTGATTGGTAACCCGAACCCAAAATTCACTTTTGGTTTTACAATCAATCTGGAATATAAAGGTTTTGATTTGAACTGCTTTTTTCAGGGCAGTTATGGCAACGATATTTATAATGCAAGTAAAGGTGGATGGTATAATTCAACTGGTACAGGAAACTGGGTTAAAGATGCAATGAATGCATATCATGAAGCTGTTTATGATATGGATGGAAATTTAGTTGTCGAGGCCAATACTACATCAGACCAGTTCAGGCTTGCTGGTACTGATAATTACAGAACCAGTGACTGGTACATTGAGGATGGTTCTTATATCAGGCTTAAATCAATTCAGCTAGGCTATACTTTACCTTTATCTTTTACAAATAAATATGGAATCGAACGTTTGAGGCTTTATGTAGGTGCAAAGAACTTAATTGCCTGGACTAATTACTCGGGTTTGGATCCTGAAATTGGAGGAAATGATCCTTTACTATATGGCATCGACTATGGAGTTTACCCTCAGGCTAAGATGTACAATGTCGGTTTAAACTTATCGTTTTAATTAATTATATAATTTGTAAGATTATGAAAAAATACATGAAACTTATTTATATAGCAGTTGCTTTTGTAAGCATATTGGTTGCAGGATGTTCAGAGGATTTTCTCGATATTAAGCCTGCCGGAAAAGTTGGTCAAGATGCGTTTTTTGCGGATACGGCCAATATTGATGTGATGGTCAATGGGGTTTATAACTCATTTTTATTTAAGGAGAATTATGATATATTTGATTTTTTTAGGTCGTGGATGGGCAGTGTAACCACCGATGAAGCAGAATCCGGGGGACAAAAACCTGCTGGATGGCCGGATCAATACACATTTGACAACCTCACCTTTACTTCCGAATCAAATGTGTTTAAAGATGTATATGGAGGCATGTTTAACGGTGTTACACGTGCAACGGAGGTGATTGAAAAATTAACTGCGCTAAGAGAAGTTGGAGGAGTGGAGTTGATAAAGAAAATTGATATTCGCTTAGCTGAAGCCCGTTTTTTGAGAGCAGCTTATTATTTTGTACTTGCCCGTTCTTTTGGCGGTGTACCTGTGGTTGATCATATTTTGTTGCCTTCAGAGTATAAAATGCCCAGGGGCACGATTAAAGATGTTTATACACTTATGGAATCGGATCTGAAAGCGGCAATACCAAATCTTCCACTCAAAAGCCAGCTTGCAGCCCAGGATGAGGGGCGGGCAACCAAAGGGGCAGCACAGGCAATACTGGCCAAAATGTATGTTTTCGAGTCATCGTACTATACTTATTATGGTGCTAATGACCCTCGTATGGGTGCTGTGCAGGATCGCTGGCAAGAGGCGTATGATCTGTGCCAGGATATAATCAACACACCAGGTCAATATATGCTCCTTGGAGCAGACGGGGGAACAGATAGTACTTTTTGGAGTCCTACTACCAATGGTTACCGTTTATTATTCTCTGTAGAAGGCAACAACAATGATGAAAGTATTTTTGCAATCCAGCATACAAAACAGCCTAATTCATGGGGTAGTTATACTTTCGGGTCATCATTGACCCAGTTTGTTGGCGCTAATGTAGTGTTTAAGAAAGATGGAACAAAAACTGGGCCTGACGGACATCACTGGGGATATTGGTGTCCGACCAAAAAGCTCTTCAACTTGTTTGATCCTCTTGATGTAAGACGAAAAGTAGCCATTGCTGTTGAAGCAGAATCAATAAATTCAATTCCCCGCGATAGTGTATATTCTAAAATTGATGATATAGAAGGATGGTATGTCATCGCCACTTTACAAGATCCCGTAACAGGTTACGCTAATGTTAAATATGAAATAGGTCCAAACGCTTCATTGATTAAAGATGAAGGGTATATGTCAAATCCTCACAACATGTATTATATTCGCTATGCCGATGTGATATTATTAGCAGCTGAGTCGGCTATGATGGTAGGTGATCCTGGTAATGCATTAAAATATTTCAATATGATTAGAGCCCGTGCCCGAAATTGTGGAGACGGCATCCATCCCGCAGATTTAACAGGAGCAATTACAAAACAGGAAATTATGGACGAACGTGCCCGCGAATTTGCTTTGGAAGGTGAGCGGTTCTATGATTTGGTTCGCTGGAAAGAAGCTGCCAATGTTATAAATGGATTGCGTATGGATTGGTGGGATGCACATGGAATTAGTGATCAAGTAATATATACTGAGGGTAAGCATGACTTCTTCCCGTTACCAGCATTTGAAACTTCAAGAAATAGTAGTTTAAAACAATATGCTGGCTGGTAATTTATAGTTTACATAAAAAAAGGAATGTTATTTGGAGAGCCAAGTAACATTCCTTTTTTTTATAAAATGCACCAAACATATGATTGGTAAATAGTTTTAATGTTTTTGCAATAATTTTGATAGCCATTGATTGAATTTTTATAGTCAAAATAATTATATAGAATAATTTTACCGTATAATAAAAGTAAAAAAGACTTTTTTTAATTCAGTTGTCTATTTATGTTTAAAAATTAAAATTAACCTAAATGAAAAAAAACACCCTGCGATTAACTATGCCTGTTATCAGGGGAATTTTTTTGAAAGGACTGTGTTGTAGTCTTTTCCTCATAATTCCCTTACTGAAGGCCTATTCTATTCCAATGCCCGTTGGTGGTGAAAATACTCCAGATGCAACCAAAATAAATGGTTCAGTTTTGGATGCTAAAACAAAAGTAACATTACCAGGAGTTAATGTCTTAATTAAAGGATCCAATGTTGGTACAATTACCGATCTGGAAGGTAAATTTTTTATTAAAGTCGAAAACCCAGATGCAATATTAGTT
>CAZBZX010000083.1:0-12743 GCA_964496465.1 uncultured Bacteroidales bacterium | reverse complement strand
TCAATGTCACAGCCTGTATTTTTACTGTTCGCATTCATTTTTTCAATGTCACTGCCTGTTTGGGTCTGTTCAATGAACTGTGTCATTCGGAGGTTATTGCAGAAAAATATTTATTACAGCATCCTGTTTATTCCGTTTATATATAATTATTTACAATTAAAACTTTTTAACAATGAAAATTCGAGAATCCTCGAAAAATTACAAAACGAAGTTTTTATTCGCCGGTCCGGGGGGGCTCGAACCCCCGACCCCATGATTAAGAGTCACGTGCTCTACCAGCTGAGCTACGGACCGGAAATTTTTCAAATTTATAAATTTAAATTATTTTATTCGAATCTATATTTACCATTTGTATAAATAAAAGACAATGACTGCAATAAATAACCTGCCTCCTCTTTCATAACAGTTTGATTCATTGTATTTTCATCCGGTATTAATTTATGTTCTTGGATTCTATATAAATTAGTCTCAAATGATATTGGGTTTATCTTTAAGGAATAATAATCTTCATTTATAAAATATACATAATCATTAAATGCCTGATATATAACAAAACGATTATCTTTTGAATATAAACTTTTACCAATAAAATGATAATCAAAATTATACCCAATTTCTTCAAGAATTGTGGGACCAATATCTATTTGAGAGGCTAATAATATATTTTTACCGGTTCCCATATTACTATTGACAATCAATAATGGAATATTAAATACTCTATAATTATGATCTGACAGGCTATACGCTTCGCCATGATCAGCCATAATATAGAACACAGTATTATTATAAAAATCACTTTTCACACATGAATTCATAAATTTTGATAAACAATAATCAGTATATAAAAATGTTGCTTGTTTATCATTTATAGAATCATTAGTTGGCAACTCATCTTTAAAGTATGGTGGAATATCGAATGGCGCATGATTACTCACTGTTAAAATTACAGTAAATGTTAATTCGTTCTCGTTCAATTTTAATTCATTAAGAGATCTATCAAACAAGTCTTCATCACATACCCCCCATTCATTTTTATATCTATATGCTTTAAAATCGTCCTCTGAAACTAACGTTGAGAATCCGCTATTAAGTAAAAACAGATCCATGTTATCAAAACCAACATCGCCGCCATAAATAAATATATTTTTATAACCCACCTTTTTAAGAATATTGCCCAATGTTTGAAACTCATTAATTCCTTTTCTCCTAATTAATGGGGAATTTAATATCGCAGGAAAGGAGCTTAAAGTACTAACAATTGCATGTTGAGTTCGAGGTCCGTTTGAATAAAAATTAGTGAATAACATTCCTTTACTTACTAAGGAATCAAAATGGGGAGAAAAGCCATTTCCATTATTTAAACAACCAATATATTCAGAACCAAAACTTTCTATTAAAATAATAACAATATTTTTTCTTTGTTCATTAGATATCGAATTCATTTTTCTGCATGTTGGATAGTTTTCATTGTTGAATTCTTCAGCAGAATCCTTTCTAATTTGCTCTTGCAGGTTGTTAATTGCAGTATCGTAATCAGTTAATTCATATTGTGGAATATCCCGATGATAAATACCTTTTTGCTGTATCGACTTTATTAATGTATATGTTCCATTCAATGAGGCTTGATTAATAACTGGATCTTCTGATATACTAGAAAAATACCAGAAAGGAGGACCAATATAAATAAAACTAAAAAGTAAAAATAAAATAATAATTACCAGAATAAAATTCCACCTATTTCTATCCAAACTTTTATATATATTGATTTTTAATCGTTTAATACCTTTAGAAAGGATATAAATTATAAAACTTACTATTAAAAATATTAAAACTATCGGATATGATTTCCATATCATTGGTCCAACAATCTTAAAATTCTTAAATATCTCAAGTGCCAAATAATTTACACGTACACCATAAGTTTTAAAATAAAAAATATCTGCAATATTTATAAATATCATTATAGATAAAAAAAACAGAAATAAGGATGAAAAAATTTGAATTACAATTTTGTGAGAAGTAACTGTTAATACTAATAATGACAATAAATATAAAAAGAGAATCAATATAGAAACACAACAAGAATCGATTATAAAACCAACACTAATAATTTTAAAAAAATATACCCAACTTATGCTATTTATATCATTGGATAATATGAAGACTATTCTTAATAAAAAGAAAAGGAGTATAGATATAACATATAATCCAATAAAATATTTAAGCGTATTTTTATTAAACAATAATATTTATTTTTACAATTATCTAAAAATAGTAAAAATTAACCTAACACTTTCTGAATATCCTCTGCTTTTAATACTTCGTTCATTGCGCCAGTTCTGTAACCTTTTGTATCAATAGCAACAAAATTATAACCAGCATCTTTACAAACTTTTTCAACTTCTTCCCTGCTTTCCCAACCTTTATCAATTTCAACCGGGGCAAATTCTAAACGGGCTAAATTCTCGTGACTTCTAACCCTGAAATGAACAAATCCGAGTTTTCTTAATCCTTGTTCCGCCTTACCAACCCGATCAAGTTTTTCTATTGTTATTTTTTCGCCATATGGAAATCGGGAAGCTAAACAAGCATAGGCAGGTTTATCAGCGGTACTCAAATTGTAATCTCTTGAATATTGCCTGATTTCTTCTTTAGTTAATTCAGCATCGGCTAAAGGAGAAATAATTCCTAACTCTTTTAATGCTTTTTTTCCAGGCCTAAAATCTTTATTATCATCAAAATTACTTCCATCGCATACTATTTCGTATCCTTTTTCTTTGGCAATATGGTTTATCAAAGTAAATAATTCGCTTTTACAAAAATAGCATCTATCTGGAGGGTTGTTCGCAAATCCCGGAATTTCTGTTTCCTCGGATGATATTACCTGATGTTTTGCATTTAATGTTTTCGCTAATAATTTAGCTTCTTCAAGCTCAGCAAATGGATATGTAGAAGATGTTGCAGTAATAAGTAACAAGTTTTCCCCAAACACCTCTGATGCAACCTTTGCTAGTAAAGTACTGTCGACACCTCCTGAGAACGCAATTACAGCTGATTTATATTTTGATAAGTTATGTTTAAGTTTTTCTAATTTATTCATTTTTACGCCCCATTTTTATATTAATCCAGATTAAATTCTTTCTCCTCTTTATTATTTTAAAACAAGAATATTTTTACTTTGTTTTCTTCTAATCTCCTATTTTTATAAAGTCGATTACAAAGATATCAATTTTTTCTTCAGCATTTTTCCATAAAAGTAGTCCAGCATAGAAATTTACTTGAAAGATATATACCTTGGTGTTAATCGAATATTCAACTAAATTTATTTAAAAATTATTTTCTATTTAACATTACGTATAACTTAAAATTTATAAGTATTTTCGCATTCCTATATCTTAATTAAGAAAATAAAACAATTTAAAATGAAATTTTTATTATTAATAATTGGAACAATTACTTTTTTATCATGCCAATCAGGATTAAAAAGTGTTGAAGAGTCAACTAATCATAAAGTTTTAGTTACAGAAGTACTACAAGCTAGTGTATATACCTATTTGCATGTAAACGAAAATAAGCATGAACAATGGTTGGCTGCTTCAAAAATGCCTGCAAAAGTTGGTGAAACATATTATTACAAAGATGGTTTAGAAATGAATAATTTTGAAAGTAAAGAATTAAATAGAACCTTTGAGAGTATCATTTTCGTTGATAAATTAAGCAATGAACCTATTGCTGAGAAGAAAGATGAAACAGAAATAGCCACCAAATCAAGAAAACCTAAAATTGAGAAAAAGAATATTTCAATTGAAGCCGCTGAAGGAGGAATTACAATAGCAGGATTATATTCGAATAAAAATATATATGAAGGGAAAACTGTTAAAATTAAGGGTCAAGTAACAAAATTTAATCCTGAAATAATGGATAAAAACTGGATACATATCCAAGATGGGACAGATTATGAAGGAAGCTTTGATTTAACTGTAACTTCAGATATTGAGGCAAAGGTTGGCGATATTATATGCGTTGAAGGAAAAATTGCATTAAATAAAGATTTTGGATATGGTTATTTTTATGAAGTTATTTTGGAAGATGCTGAAATATGTAAAAAGTAATAAGTAATCGGTAATCAGTTTTGATTTATTAAGCGTTATCTTTTTACTTTATACTTATTTGTATCCAAATATCATGGAATAAATTATCAACACAACCAATGTTAATCCAAGTAGCAAACAGAAAAACCCAAAAGCCTTCACCATTTTTATCCAGGGACTTGAAATATCTTTTTTAACAGTTACATTTTCCAATCTCCCTGAATCTACTAACTCTTTATATTCTCTTGGCCTATCCTTTCTAAATTCATCTAGGGGAATATGTCCAGTGAAAATAACTGAATCCATAGGGAATGCTTCCGGACGAAAATGGGTATTGAAAAAATGAATCGTAAATATAAATCCTACAGCTAATAATGCCTCATCACTATGAATTATTTGTGCTACATTAATCAACCGGCCTGGAAATATCTTTGTTAAAAATTCGGGGAACCAAAGCATTAATCCTGTAAATCCAATTACAGCAACTCCCCAAAATACTGCCATATAGTCAAATTTTTCCCAGTAGGTCCAACGACCGTATTCAGGACGGGGGCCTTTGCCAATAAACCACTTAATAGTTGCCCAGAAATCTTTTAAATCCTGCTTATTAAACATTAATGAGTTGCTTCCAAATATAAATTTACTTGTTTTAACTTTACTTTTAATTTTAGTACGGATTAACGAAATTAAATGGAATACAAAATACCCAAATGTTATTACAGCTGCAAACCTGTGGATAATTCCTGCAACATGTGCCCCTCCTATTAATTTAACAAAAAATTGAGCCCACTCCATATTGGCAAACTTCAATATCATTCCGGTAAAAGCTAATAATATGAAACTAATTATAACAAATATGTGCGTAACTCGCTGGCTCCTGGTAAACCGGCGAATATAATCCTGAACCCCCTGAACTTTTTTATGTTTTTTCCTTTTTCTTTCAGTTAAGGATCTTGGCATCCATAAAAGGGTATGTATTCCAAAAAATACAAAAACCCCAACTAATAGCGATGTCATTGCCCAAAAAGTATAATATAATGCAGGAAATTTATTTTTATTTGAATGAGTGGCATGAGTTAAATATCCAGTGAACCTGGCATTGGCATCTTCATGGCATTTTTTACAGGTACTCACAATATTTTTCATTCCAACCGATGATTTTGGATTATCCATATTGTAAATTCTATGGGCCCCATGACAATCCGAACATCTTGCTGCTTTTAAATATCCCAATTGATAAACTTTTCCATGATATGTTTCAAGGTAGGTTTCAGCCAAATCGCTATGACATGATCCACATTGATGTGTAATTTCTGTCATAAATTTATCCTGGTCTATCTCTGAAATTGAATGAGCTGTATGGCAAATGGCACAAGTTGGGTATTTTTTACCATCATCATCTTTTTTATAAGCATGGTCGCTTTCTATATAATCATTATAAATTCCCTTATGGCATTTTGAGCAAGTTAAAGGTATGTTAAGAGGATTTACTGATGAGCGCTCATCTTCTTCTTTTAATACAAAATGAGTTGTATGGCAATCTGTACAAACTGCAGCAGATAATAATCCTTTCTTTTCTAAACTCTTCCCATGCACTGTTGTTGAATAATCATTAAATGCATCTACTTCTTTTAATTCAGTATGTTCTGTTGCCTTACCTGTTTTATTATGACATTCACCGCACAATTTAGGAATTGAAAACCTGTTGGTTAAGGCAGATTCATCATTTTTTGATTTCACTAAATGAGTACCATGACAAGTAGTACAATATGGTGCATTTTCATCATTATTAAAATAAGCCTGCCCATGTCCACTAGTAAAAAACAGATCTGATACTTCGGCATGACAGTTTGAACAATCGACCTTACCAACCGATACACAAGGCCTGTGCACATTAGCTGTAACATCAGAATGACATTTTACACATCGAATATTATTATGAACAGAATTTGTAATATCAGAAACATTAACCTTTAAAGAAACTCTTTTATCATTAACAATTTTGTGTATATTATTCTTTTCATGACATTTCAAACATGACCGGTCAGAAATATTTTCAATAATGTTCTGCATTTTAACACGGTGCGGAGGATGACAATCAGAACAAGCAGGAATTGCTCCTGGCTTCTTTTCCCATAGAATATTATTAATAATTTTAGTATGCACATCTTCTATCCTGGCATGACATTTCATACAAGTTTTTGCGATATTATTAACCGATATACTTGATTTAAGACTTGTATGTGGTAAGATTAAGTGATTTCCGTGACAATCGTTACAAGTTGCAGTTACAATTAATCCACTTTTAAATAATCCTTGGCCATGAATATCCTGTGCATAATTCTCTAAAATATTATGTTCAGATATATTATAATTTCTTGAAACCGGGGCTCCTTCTTTATGACATTTGCCACACAGAATAGGAATATTCATTTTATAAGTACGTGATGTTGGTAAATCTGATGATAAAATATCATGCTTGCCATGGCATTCCTTACAATCAGGAGCATATTTATTTTTAGCTCGTAACGCTTTTCCGTGTATCCCATCAAAATATTGATCCTTGGCTTTATCATGACAACTTCCGCAATCAATTGGATTTAATTTTATACTTCCATCTGAATGTAAAAAGTCCACATCATTAGCAGCGTCTTTATGGCATTCAGCACATTTTACATTTCCATGTACATAATTATTAAACATTATCGTATCAACATATAAAGAGATGGCTTTCCCATTTTTTATTGTAGATAAATCACGATCTTCATGGCACATAATACAATCTTCATCCGACTGGGCATTTAAATTGTTAAAAACTATAAAGAAACTAACTAAAACAATTGAAAACCATCCAATTACGCGAATATTCATCTTTTCTCTCATCTGTAATGTTGAAAATAAGTATTTTAAGATTCTAAAATAGAATATTTTTTTCAAATCGCCTGAATAATTAAGGTATAAGTAATTGATTGAAAATTAGTTTAGAATGATTATTAATAAGATAATTTGAAATATAAAAAAAGCAATAATTTTTACTGTAGTTACCACTAATTAAATTAAATGTTTTTCAATTAATTGGCATATTATTTGGATTAAAATAGAAGTAACTATTCATTAAATAAATTAAAATGTGTGAAACCGTTAAATTTGTTGATTTGAAGAATTCTTTGTAATATTATGTAATTAAAATAAAGTCTGATACGTATAAAAATAAGTATTTAATATGCTTACATTGAATATAAAACATTTAAAATATAGTAAATAACAATTTAATAACCTAAAAAAGAAAAGATTATGATCGAAAAAAAAATTATGTTGTTTTTGTGCTTACTTGTTTTTGTAGTAGGTACAATAATAGCCCAGGATTTTGAATATATTGGGGCAGCAAAGTGCAAAATGTGTCATAATAAACCAACCACTGGAGCACAGTATAAAGCATGGTCAGCAGCAAAGCATTCTAAAGCGATGGAATCATTAAGTAGTGCAGCCTCTTTGGAATATGCCAAAAAGAATGGTATTGCTGATCCGACAAAAGAAGCAAGTTGCTTAAAATGTCATTCAACAGCTGGCGGAATTGATCCGAAAATGAATATCAGTTTAAAAGCAGAAGAAGGTGTTTCTTGTGAATCATGTCATGGTCCAGGAAGTGTTTATAAATCACCGGCAATTATGAAAAATCATGAAAAAGCTTTACAAAGTGGTTTAATTGCTCCTGATGAAGCTTTATGTAAAAAATGTCATAATAAAGAAAATCCTTTTTATAAACCATTTGATTATGCAGCAGCTAAAGCAAAAATCGCTCATCCAAATCCAATGAAAGAATAAAATTCTTTAAAAATATCCTGTATTCATTATCAAGAAGCAGGTAATAAAAATTAAAAATGCCACAGTTAAAATTGTGGCATTTTTAATTTCATTTAATGTATATTTTGTTTTTAATGTGGTTCTACCCAACCATTAATCATTCCTTTAAATAAAGATCCAACTTTCGTACCCATTGTGCAAAAATACACATGAACTAACAAAAAAATTGAAATTGTAAACCCTATTATTATGTGTATGATATCAGTTAGTAAAATACCACTAAGATTAAAAATCTCAGAAATTATTATTTCCGGGAAGAGTAAAGCCCAACCTGTAATAATAATAAACGGAACACCTAAATACATAATTAATATATAGCTAAACCGTTGCAATGGATTAAATTTTCTTTGTTTGTTAATTGGAAAAGGCGGCTTTTCTCCTTTAAAAACACCAAAAGAATAATACCTGAGTTGCAACACAAGTTTTTTCCAGATTCCTTTTCCAAGGGTGTAATTCTTTCCATTATTAAAAATAATATTACAAATAAAAAATTGCAAGTAATTAATAGACAATAATACACCGCATATATTGTGCATATTTACTGCAATATTAAAAGGTATAAATGGAGAGTCAGGATCAGAATATTGCATACTTACTCCTGAAATTATCAATAATAAACATAATAGCGCATTAATCCAATGCCATATTCTTATCCATATCGGGTAGTAATATATTTTTTGAGTCATAATTTCAATTTTTCTTTGTTATAATTCTAAATAGCACATGAACCGAAATTAACAACATAACTATAATAAATATTGTTATACTAACTCTATTCAAGACATAATTTC
The DNA here is from genome assembly GCA_964496465.1 of uncultured Bacteroidales bacterium. Classification (GTDB taxonomy): domain Bacteria; phylum Bacteroidota; class Bacteroidia; order Bacteroidales; family CAYFUP01; genus CAZBZX01. Next base: position 3,997 of record CAZBZX010000083.1, on the reverse strand, counting down.
GGTTTGCACCAATAACATATGATTCTTTTAAAATAAACGGGTTTGCAAATCCAATTTTAGTATTTTCCCTTGCTTCCTTGCTCTGAAATTTATAAAGGGTTGAAAGTAACCTTGAATCTTTAGAATGACATTCTGTGCAACGTCTAACGGCCGAATCTTTAGGTAAAACAAGATGTGCTATTAAAATGTTATCATTTATTTTAGTATGACATTCTATACACCGCACATTTTTAAAATGTAAACCTTGGTTTGGTAACCAACTATGATGCTGGATAACATTAATACTTTCCCTTTCTGTTAATAGTTGAAAGCGGTCAAAATTTGCATGACAGCTTAAACAAATATCATTATCATATGCAATGGTATGCAATATGTTTTCATTTGTCCTTGCACTTATTTTATAAGTATGCGGATTATGGCATTTCCAACAGTTAAAGTCCTCTTCATTTGCATTAAAATGCGTACTTTGTTGAAACTCAACCTCAATCTCTTCAAAATGGTATTGGGCGAAATTTTCATCATACCCATGGCAATCAATACAAACTAAAGTTTCTTCCATCCTGGCTTCATCTGAATGCGGATATTTTGTATAGTCATATGAGTGACAATCAGTGCAAGCAAAACTTTTATGATTTGATTTATAAAATTTTACAGAATCTATTCTGTATTCATCACACATTATTCTTTTTGTAATCGTATTGGAAAATTTATTATTTTCCTGAAAAGCATGTTTACCATGACAATTAAAACAAACTCGATTATCTTCTGCATAATCAGAGATAAATACCTGTTCTTCACTAATTGAAAATAATTTGCCGGATATTACGAAAAGTAATGTTAATGAAATTTTAAAATATTTAATATACTTCATTATTTAACTCTGTTTAAATGCTAAATCTTACAGTTATATTAAATCCAATCATTGCTCCACCATCAAAAAAGTCATTGGTATTATATAAAAAGTTTCGCTGATAGATGATCTCTCTATAATTGGCACAGAATAATCTAAAAGAATGTGTTGGAGTACCAAATTCAACACCAATAGCAATATTAGGCTTAATATCATCAGCATCGTTTTTTGTTAAAAGCTGGTCATATTCCGCAATTACAGAAGCAACCTCTCCAAATTTATAACGACCACCTACTGAAACTCCAAAATTTGCATTCTTAACATCCGGCATAACAGCATTGTAAAAAATGAAACAAGGAGCAACTTGAAGAGATAGTTTATCACTAAATTTACGGGAAACTATAAGCTGATGAAAATAGGAAACACGGTGAAGCTGTTTAAACTCTTCCGGTTTTCCAAAAAATGAACTGTCTCTTAAATCTAATACAATATTTCCAAAATAGCTTAATGCAACAGGTTTGCTTCCAGACCGTGTTTGCTGAAAAATACTATACTTCCACTGAATATCCTGTTGTTTGGCATCTTTTTCTGTTCCAATACCTATCATTAATTTATCATTTATTCCATAGTCCAGGCCCAACCGGATATTTGAAGCCCCATACAAACCATACAAATTTGATATGCCTTCTTCAAAGTTTGAGAACCGATGATGAATAGTAAATTCAAGTCCTCTTTGAGCAGGACCAATCACAGTTTGATTATCAATAAGTAAACTTGCTTCCCAAGGTGTACGTACAGGCCTGTTATCAGGTTCATTTTCCTGTGCAGAAAGTACAAAAGGAATTATTAAAAATAGTAAAATAAAATTTTTATAAATTTTCATAAGTTTATGTTTTATATAATATTAATTATCTTGTGCTCCTTGTTCTAACCATGTAACAAGTAATTGCATTTCTTCATCACTCATTCTTCCAGCATGGGTTCCTTCTAATTTCTTATACAATTCTGTTTCCGCATAATCTGCAGGATTAGTTATAAAACCACCACTACTCATAGATGAATAGGTATTCCCTACACTTAAATCAGGATCTCGGCTACCACCGTGACATGAAACACACTTACTGGTAAATATTGGTTGAATATCATTGGCCAATGATATTTGAACAGTTGGATCAATTGGTTTAGGCGGTCCAACAGCTCCATCAGAAAGCCATGCAGCTATTTCCTGTAATTCAGCATAGGTAGCCCTGTAAAGATGACTACCTGTTAAAACCGTATATAATTCTGCAGAAGTATAATCAGTTGATAATGTATCTATGAAATCACCATCTAATAATGCCTGATAAGAATTAGTATCGGTTAAATCCGGATCTTGTGAACCATTATGACATAAAAGACAACTATTATCAAAAACAACCTGGATTCCAGATTTGTAACCAATATTTAATGTGGAATCAAAAATTTCTGGCTCTGGTGCACCATCTTTAAGCCAATCGTAAATTATTTTCAAGGTATCCTCAGTAATTATCGAGGTATGTCTGCTAGCTTGAAGTGCTATATATAATGCTGTTGATTCATATTTAGTTGGATTATCAATAAACCCACCATCTAATAATGCTATATACGAACCTCCATCTCTTAAATCAGGGGCCCTTCGATCATTATGGCATTCGGTGCAAATATTATTAAATACAGGTTGAAGATTTTTAATATAATCAACATTTGAGGTTGCATTTGGATCTACATTTTCTTTTGCTCCCTGTTCAAGCCAGGTTTGTATTTTTTGTAATCCGGCATCATTAATTCTTGATTTGTGGTCACCTGTTAATTTCTGATATAATACAGTTGATATAAAATCAGTTGGATTATCAATATATCCTCCATTAATTAAAGCCTGATAAGAATTACCCTCGCTTAAATCAGGAACTTGACCCCCATTATGACATGAAATACAATTATTATCAAAAATCTCCTGTATTTCTGTATACGGTATTCCAACATCCGGATCAATGGTTTCAGGTACTAAAGTTACTTTTTCGCATGCAAGGTATATTAAAAAGCATGCTGGTAGAATGAATATTAGTTTTTTCATATCACACAAATTATATAAAATTACAAGCTTAATTAAAACTTTAAAATACGATTAAAAGATAAATTAATATTAAATATAAATGAAAGTATTATAAACTCAATAAAAAAATTATAAATAATATCAAGTATCACTTCAAATATACGGAAAACAATCATTACAACATGTAAGTAACTGAAAAATAAATATTTATTTTGATTTAATCTAAATAAATATATTATCTATACTAATTCTAAATTATCAGAATTTCTTCAAAAAGTCTAGTGTTTTTTACATAACAAATATTTTTTTTGATACCTTTATAATATTGATAATTAAGCCACAAATAATTAATTAAATTTATACCTATGAAAAAAGTATTTTTTACATTTTTAAAACTCACGCTATTTTTTCTTGCACTAATAATTATGAGTTGTGAAGGGCCTGAAGGGCCTGCTGGTGCTGCCGGAGCTGATGGAGCTGATGGCGTTGCTGGTCCTGCCGGAGCTGCTGGTGCTGATGGGATGGATGGAGCTGCTGGTTTAGCCGGAGCTGATGGTATTGATGCAAACGAAAGCTGTATTGTTTGCCACAATTTAGATGTAGGAATGGAAGTTGAGGAAGCCTATATGGAATCAGGACATGCAGCTGGAGGTGCTGTTGCACGAGCTTCCAGTGTAGGTTGTGCCATGTGTCATTCACATCAAGGAGCTTTAGAAACAATGCTAACTGGCGAAGATACATCTTTTGCCTCAATTGCACTTAATACTCCTATTAGCTGCAGAACCTGCCATGGTTTTCATGCCACTCTTGACCAGGATGGTGAAGGCCCTGACTATGCCATTAGGATTAACGAACCTGTTGAAAGTCAAACTGGTGATGGTGAAATTGACTTAGGCGATAACTCAAATTTATGTGCAAGATGTCATCAATCAAGAACAGCTGCTCCAAATCCAGCTGATGATAGCACACGTGTAACCAGTACTCATTATGGACCACACCATGGACCGCAATCAAACATTTTAGCTGGTATTGGTGCTTATGGTGTTAGCGGTACTATTGCATCTAAACACTTAGAT
>CAZBZX010000082.1:0-12770 GCA_964496465.1 uncultured Bacteroidales bacterium | reverse complement strand
ATATTACAAAAAAATATTTTGTTAAATATTAAATAATTTAAAAATATTAAAAATGCAATTTTCTATTAAATGTTTAAATTTAAATTAATTGTGGAAAAAATTATTTTACGATTTTTTTATTTATAATTGATGCCCATCATTTAATAAATCCAAAACAGTTTTTACTGGATTAAAAGTTTCTTTAGGAACTTCTATAAAAATTGTTGTCCAATCATCCATTGAACCATTCCAAAGTCCTGGCAATTCTAGAGCCTTTAATTCTTGCCCTTGATTTGTTTTATTTGAGATGAATGCAGTATTATCGTTACGAAATTGTAATAAATCATAATTTTTAAAATTTTTATTTTGAATATTACAAGCTATATCTACAGGATTAAAATGGGTCGATTTTTCGAATATTGATCTTTGTTTTTTATCATTAATGCAAATTTGGGCAGATTCAACTATTTGAAGTGAAATGGATTTATCATTATTTTCCACCCAGAAAGGACCACCTCCTGGTTGTCCTTCATTTCTCACCATACCACAAACCCGAACAGGCCTGTCTAATTTTGAAAAACAATAATTTACTTTGTTGGATATGGAATAATTGTTTATTTCATTAGGAAGCTTAATTAAACAATCTACTTCCATAAAATTTAGAATTTCGCTAATTTTAGTATCATCAATTTTATTGACATCTAATAACTTTAAATAATTATTTATTTTATCTTTAATATAAACCAGATAACCTCCAAGTATTTTTTTATATGTATTATTTACATCCTGATATTTATCAATGGCAATATTATCTATATTTTTAATAAAAATTACATCACTATTAATTCTAGCTAAATTGTCTATTAAGGCTCCATGTCCGGCAGGACGAAATAAAATGGAACCATTTTGAAGCCGAAATGGTTTATTTTTATTATCGACAGAAATCGTATCAGTACTAGGCGATTGAAATGAATAAGAAAGATTAAAAGTAAATTTTTTTGTATTTTCATATCTGGAAAATAATTCATTTTCAGCATTAATAAAATGCTGTTTATGCTCAGGTGATATGGTAAAATGTATTTGTATCTCATTATTTTTTCCTAAACAATAATTTTCTGATTCAATTATATGTTCTTCAAAAGCTGTTCTTGAAAAAGTATTATATTGATGAAATTTAATTAAGCCTTTGGGCAGGTTTTTATAATTTAATCCTGACTCATCAAGGATTTCATTAATAATGTAATGATAGTCTTTGTTATTAAGTAATTCCCTTATATTTATTTTTTTTCTTGAAAGTGATTTCTGAAGGTCGGTATAAAATGCAATTTTATTAATTTGCTTTATAAAATTACTCAATGAGTCTGTATCTTGGTTTTCTAAATAATCAAAAAAGGGTTTAAACATCCTTGTTGCTGCTCCAGATGCAGGAACAAATTTGATTATTTTTATATTATCTGAGACCGAATTAAAATATTGAATATATTTTTTTTCCTCAAATTCTGATAGTTTTTTTATTCCGTCGTTTATTGTTGCCGATTTAATTAATTTAACAGAAGGAAACCCATTTTTAAATTGTTCTATCTGGGATTCCACTTTTTCAACAGGGATTCCTTTTTTCTTAAATTGTGTTAAATCGTTTTTTGAGAATTTCACTATTTTTTTTTTAACTTTAAACATTAAACTTTATTCCAAAACAGTTAATACTAGTTTGCGGTTACCGCCATAATCTCTAAATTCACACAAATAAATACCTTGCCAAGTACCTAAATTTAATCTGTGATTGGTTATAGGTATCGTTATTGCTTGTCCTATAATAGAAGCTTTTAAATGAGCTGGCATATCATCACTACCTTCTAAGACATGTGTAAATGATGAATCATTTTCTGGAATAAGCTTATTCATAAATGATTCAAAGTCATACCTGACTGATGGATCTGCGTTTTCATTTAAGGTAATTCCTGCTGATGTATGTTTTATTATTACATGCAACAATCCTTTTTCTGGTAAATCAGGAAGATTTTTTTCAATAACCCTGGTTATTAAATGAAATCCCCGATGATATGATGGCAATATTATTTCAACTTGTTTAACCATATTTTATTCAACTATAGTTTATATTTTAAAAATATGAATATTCCTTCTTAAATAAAAGTCAATGTGATCACTTTTATTATATTTAAATGAATTTAACTTTTTATAAACCTTAATATTCCTAAATTTGAAATAATTAAGATGAACAATTAGGATGTATCGATTTTTATTTATTCTTTATTTTATATGTTTTTATTTTATATTATTAGTCGCTCAAAATGATACCATCATTCAGTTTTCTGGTATTGTTATTGATAAAACTTCTAGTCAAACCTTAGAATTTACGACAATAATTATTAATAATAAGAAAGGTACCATTACCGATAGATATGGCCGATTTTCCTTTCTGGTAAACATGTATGACACAATAATGTTTTCATCAGTTGGATATAAAAAAGATACTATTATTATAAATTCTATTAATGATTTCCCCTTTTTTATTTCGGATGTATTATTAGAAAGAGATACAATTTTAATTGATGAAGTTGAAATATTACCATGGGCAACTTATAAAGATTTTACAGAAGCGTTTTGTGAACTAAAACTTCAGGATGATGATTTAGCCAGAGCTGAAAGAAATATTGAATTAATGCAAAAACAAGCTCTTTTATCTGATGAATCAGATCCAATAATAAGTTATAGAAATTCGGTTAATGCTGAACATGAAAAGAATTTTTCCTATGGAATGTATCCCACTATTAGTTTGTTAAATCCTTTTGCCTGGGCCAGATTTTTTGACGCTTTAAAAAATGGTGATTTTAAAAGAAAATAAGGATAACTTTAAATAAACAGCCATATGCAAATGGGAGGTGTTTAACTTTTTTAAATACGATTTTTTTTTCATATTCGAACAATTTTTTAAAATACAATAAGTTTTTACTTTATTATTATAGAAATTTGAAATGACGATTGGTAGGTTACTTTATTCCTTTTTTTTAAGTTTATTTCTGTTTTCAGTAAGTTATTCACAGGACAATGTAAAAATTTATGGCCGGGTAACTGATGAAGAGAATTATCCTATAATGCTGGTTAATGTATCAGTGAAAGGAGAAAAGATTGGGACAGTTACTGATAAATACGGAAATTATGAATTTTTAATACCAAATAAAGCATGTCAAATAGTTTTTTCATTTATTGGCTATGATAATAAAATAATTGATATTAATCCTACTGATTATATTACCAGTGAAATTAAATTTGACGAGCAGTTATATACTTCCCATAAAGATATTGATGAAGTTTCAGTACAAAGCAGGTTTGAATCAACAAGTAGTTTTACACGGATTGATGCTAAGTATTTAGAAACCTTACCAAATACTACAGGAGGAATTGAAACTATGATTAAAACATTACCTGGTGTTGTTTCCACAAATGAATTATCATCTCAATATTCAGTTAGAGGCGGAAATTTTGATGAAAATCTGGTTTATGTAAATGGCATTGAAATATATCGTCCACTTTTAGTTCAATCTGGACAGCAAGAAGGTTTAAGTTTTATTAATTCAGATTTAGTTTCTTCCATTCAATTCTCAGCTGGGGGCTTCGACGCACAATATAGTGATAAGATGTCATCGGTGCTTGATATAAAGTATAAGAAACCGACTTTAAATGCTGGCTCGGCTATGGCTAGTCTTCTCGGTGGAACAGCTCATTTGGAAGGAGCTTCAAAGAATAAAAAGTTTACTCATATTTCAGGTATCAGGTATAAATCAAATCAATATTTATTAAATAGCCTGGAGACAAAGGGTGAATATAAACCTAATTTTACTGATTTTCAAACCTATTTAACATACAAGCTTAATTATGCTGTAGAGTTGGGATTTTTAGGTAATATCTCAAATAACACCTATAAATTTATACCGGAAAAGATTAAAAATTCTTTTGGTACTTTTAATAATCCGTTATCATTAAATATTTATTATGATGGTCAGGAATTAGATAATTTTATTACAAACTTTGGAGCATTTATCATTGATGTTAAACCATATACAGAGCTAGATCTGAAGTTTACTATATCTTCATTTAATACCACTGAACAAATAACTTATGATATTCAAGGGCAATATTTCATAAATTTGGTTGATAAATCAAATGAAAAACTGGGAGATAGTTCATTAAATATTGGAGTCGGTACTTTTTTAGATCATGCAAGAAATTATTTGGATGCCAGGGTTATTTCAATATCTCATCAGGGGAGCTATAATTTTACAAATCGAAAATTAATGTGGGGAATGAGGTATAATAAAGAAGTTATTGCGGATGAAATAAATGAATGGCGATTAGTTGACTCAGCAGGTTATTCAACGCCTTATTACGAATGGGACGTTCCAGAAAAATATAGAACAGTTGTACCACTTGAAAGATCATTAAATACAAATATTAATTTATCATCTCAGCGATTTTCTGGTTTTGTCCAAAATATATATACTTTCGATTTGGATAATTCTTCTATCGATTTCACCCTTGGTTTTCGTGCAAGCTATTGGTCCTATAATAATGAACCTGATTTTAGCCCAAGAGGATCAATCTCTTTTGACCCTGATTGGAGGAGAGACTTTATTTTTAGATTTGCCAGCGGTTTATATTATCAAACGCCATTTTTTAAAGAATTACGTGATCCTGAAGGAGTTATTGTTGAAGATATTAAATCACAAAGAAGTATACATTATGTTTTATCTTCAGATTATGTGTTTCAGTTAAAAAACAGGCCATTTAAATGGGTCACTGATATTTATTATAAAAAATTGGATAATTTAATTCCTTATAAGGTTGATAATGTCCAGATTCGTTATTCAGGTAAAAATAATGCCATGGGTTATGCCAGGGGTATTGATACAAAAATAAATGGCGAGTTTGTAAGAGGTGCTGAATCATGGTTAAGTTTATCTGTCATGGAAACAAAGGAGGATATTAAAGATGATTATTATTTTTTAAATGATACGATAAAAATTGAACCTGGGTATTATAGAAGGCCAACAGATCAGAGAGTTAGTGTAAATGTATTTTTTCAGGATTATCTACCAAATAATCCTGATTATAAAGTACATGTAAATTTAATCTACGGAAGCAAATTACCATTTAGTTCAATTTATAGTAAAAGATATGATGAAGGAGTTCAAGCTACTTTAAAGGCTTATAAAAGAGTTGATTTAGGATTTTCGAAGGTGTTAAAGCGTGAGTCAAAAATGACGGATAACAAGTTATTTAATAACTTTAAAACGGTATGGTTAGGAGTTGAAGTATTTAATTTGTTGGGGATAGAAAATGAAGTTTCATTAAATTGGATAAAAACCCTTACAGACAGGTCTGTTGGAATTAAAGAATTTATTGTCCCGAATCATTTAACAGGTAGATTATTTAATGTTAAACTAACTGCAAAATTTTAATTATAGATCGAGCTTTTTTCTTATTGATGGTGGAATACCATTTTTATTTACTAAAATGGAAAGAGTTTTATACAAAACATATGATCCGGAAGCATATAGAATTCCATCATATTTTGAATTTTCTGTTCCCCATGAATTTTTAACTATAAAATAACTTGTACCTTTCTGATCTTTAGCTAACCCATATATTTGCATTCCATGATCGTCCTGGGTTTCATATGTGTCAAAAGCTTTTTGCCTAATTTCCTGGGTAATTTTTTTCTGAGGAACTGGATATTTTAAAGCACTATCGATTTCTTCATCTGTCATGTCTTGCCAGTCTTTTTCTGGAACTATTGCAACCCCAATTTTTCGGTATTGAAAACCTAATTCGCTAATATCTGTAGCCCAGGCAACAGTGTAATCATTTTCAATAGCAAAGTATAAAGTTTGTTTTAATTCCTCTAAAGGTAAATTATAGGCATCTCCCCAGGACCAATTATCTGGGACTTCAAGCTCAAAGGTCTCATAAAAAGGATGATGTGCAAAGGAAGAAATAAGTACATAATCATCTAAATTAATTCCAAAAGCTGTCAAAAAGTTTTGTGGATTATATGTTTTTCCATTGTATTCAAACTCTTCTGGAATATTTCCAAGGTATGTGTCAAGCAAACATTCAAATCCATCATGCCATACTGGTGATAATTTATCATCCTGACTTTCAATTATTTTATCAACATATCCTTTTAAAACTTCATCCATTTCATGATGATTATGATTTTTTCCCCCAGCTTTTAAGCCAGGGTATATATTTTCTGGTACAATTCCATATTTTTTAATCATTTTTATGGGATCATCTAATGCACCCCCTCCTGAAAATTTAATACCTCCATGCATCCTGACATATTTTGTAGCTTTATCAGAATAGGCTGTACGGACAATAAACATATCAGAAAGATCAATTTCATTATATCCGTTTTTTAGTATTTCTGATTCTAAAACTGCTAAAACACTAAAACTCCAACATGTACCTGTTCGATATTGATTTTTTATAGAAGTTATAGGGATTTTTTTTAATTCTGTAAATTCATATTCTTTTTGTTTATCTTGTGTATAAGCATTGCTTAATGTTATGAACAATAAAAAAAGTAATAAAATTAAATTAAAATATTTTTTCATAGTTGTATATTAAAATGCAACATATTTAGGATTCTAAATATATAAATATTTGTATCTTTGTAAAAGTTTATTAATTAAAAATACTAAAAAAAATGGAATTTGAGATTTATTTTGACGGTGGTAAGAAAATAAATGCAAAGATTGGTGATATAATTATAAAAACAGATCAATCTATTCATGCCGGAGGAGAGGGGAGTGCCCCTGAACCATTTACATTGTTTCTTGCATCTATAGGCACTTGCGTAGGAATTTATGTGAAATCTTTTTGCGATCAACGTAGCATATCTTCTGAAAATATTAAAATTATTCAAACATTTGAATAAAACAATGAAGCTAGATTAATTGGTAAAATAAAACTGGATATAAAACTACCTGATAATTTTCCTGATAAGTATAAAAGTGCAGTTGTAAATGCAGCGAATTTATGTACAGTAAAAAGACATTTTCAATATCCTCCTGAATTTGAGGTAATTACAAGTTAGAAAGTAGTTAGGTTAATCCTGATAGCTTTTAAAATCAAAAGGTACTGAAAAAATTTTCTCAAGCTTTCTGCCGGTAGCTTCTATGTCTTCATCGTCTTCGGCATAATGCCAAACTACTTTGGCCTTATTATTATTTTTATATAGTTTATCTAGTCTATTAATGACTTCATAAATCATTTTAGAAGAAGCTGTATTGAAATAAACCAATTTCATTTCAAATTCTGTAGTATCATTTGGATTTAATATATATTCATCAAACCATTTGAGAATTGGAGTATAAAATGCGATTACATCTTCAGGCATTGATTGTCCTGAGAATTCAAATCTGTTTTGTTCCTTATCTAATACAATATTTGGTAGGTGTACTTGGCCTTCAATAATAATCTTTTCCATTTTTGATAAATTAAAATTTGAAAAAATTTTATAATAACAAATATAGCAATATTGGTTTTGAAAAAAAGTATTTTTTGGGAAATGCTTATAGTTTTTTAAACATAACATTTGATATTTGAGAAAAATAAATAGTTGAAAATGCCATATTCAACTGTATTACAACTCAAAACAAATAATAAATTTAATATTCAAAAATCTGGTTTAAGTACCTTATGTTATTTTTTTTTAGTTGTTTAAAGAAAATTTGTATTTAGTCTACTTCATATCCAATAAATTCGAATGGCACTGTAAACATTGCTTCGAATTTTTTTCCTGTGTCTTCCATATCTTCATCATCTTCTGCATAATACCACATAACTCTAACCTTATTGTCATTACAATACAGGTCATCAAGTCTTCTTATTATTTCATATATCATTTTTGATGACGCTGTATTGAAATATACCATTTTTAGAGCAACATCAGTATTTTCATTGGGGGATGCAATATAATCATCAAGCCACTCAATAATTGGGGTGTAAAATGAAATAACATCTTCAGGAATGGATTGTCCGGAAATTTCGAATTTATTATGTTCCTTATCCAAAATTACATTTGGAAGTTGAGCTTTTCCTTCATTAAAGATAATTTCCATAATACAAAATAATTAAGACTGAAAACAGGTTACTATAACAAATATAGCAAGGATTTTACAAAAGTGTACTTTTTTTTGGCTAACGGCTTATTTTAAGATGTCAATGCTGTTTTTTTGAGGAGGAACTAATATATACGTGATATTTTTTTCATTCACATTATAACCTAAAACTCCAATTGAAATTAAATTTATTAATGTTTTTTTTGCTTTATTTCGGTTAATATCAAATAATCTGCAAAATTTGCTTAAAGTTATTGTTTTACTTTCATCCAAATAGGATAATAACTGTTCTTCAATTTCTGAATATCTGATAAAAGTTCCTTTTTTTGATTTTTTACGTTTCCATACTTCAAGTATTACATCATTTACCAAAATATTTTGATCATTAACTCTTATCCATGCTTTCCACTTACCTTCCTTATCAGGCGCATAATGAGGCATAAAATCACTTTTTGGTATTGTAACTTCCATGATGGTTTTTCCATTAATTGTCCATATTTTTTCTTGAAATTCAACTATAGGTTTGCAATATAAATCTGCTGCTGCCTGAACCATATAATATTCTTCATCCGTTCGAATCCCTTTAATTACTCCGTTATCTTTTACACCTACTAAAAGTTTCCCTCCTTCAGTATTGGCAAATGCAACAAAAGTCCGTGCAATTTTTTTTGAATCAGATATTTCATATTTGAAATCTAATTTTTGGTTTTCTCCCTGGCTTATAAGATTTTGAATATATCTGTTCATCTTATAAATAATTGTTTAAAATACAACCATAATGCCTTTTCCTTTTAACAGATCAATATGATACATTGATACATTATTACCTACTATATTTAAATATTCCAGATACTCTAATTGAAACAACGGTGATAAATCTTCAATAAAATTATTTGAAATATCTAAAACTCTAAGATTTTTTAAAAAATGAAATCCATCTATATAATTAATCTGGTTATCAGCTAAATAGATTTCTTCTAATTGTTTTAATTTTGTTAGCTTTTTTATATCACTGATATTATTTCTTGATAAATCAATAATTTTAGCATGTTTACAGGCTTCAATACCTTCTAAGCTTCTAATATAATACTCCGCCATGTCTATATCTTCAAAGTCTTCAAGATAATAGGATGGCATTTCAACATTTAAGTTACCATAAATTTTCTTTTTAACGGCTGAATAAAAAGTATTATAGGATATTTTTTTATTAAAAGACTTATCAATATCTAATTTTTCATATGTTTCCAAATCATCAATAAAAGTGAATCCTTCTTCTTCAAAATCATATATATATTGAGGATTATAGTCAATATCAGCATAGGATTCAGTTGATATAGTATAATTATCAATATGTTGAACACTTAAGATATGACTATAACAACTTAGCCCGTTCAAATCTTTATTGATAAATAATTTATCCAATTCTTTTAAATGATAACTGCCTTTATCAGGATGATAAAGTGTAATGAGCTTTAAGAAACTCTTGTTAATTTTGTTATATTTAAAATCAATATACTCTGCCACAATTTCGGCTAAATCTCTTAACATGGCATAATCCCTGCTTTTATAAATATTTATAATTTGTGCAGTAATCTTATTCAGATTTTCTTCAGTATAAGCTTGTTTAAGTTTTTTATAAAGTTGATCTATCTCCATTGCAGGGGTATACAAAATAATAATTAATTAGCGGTAAATTTAGAAAAAAGAACACAAAGTTTTAAAGTTATAAACTTTGAAAAGCTTTTCGTATTAATTGGATTGCTTTATTTATTTGTTTGTCATTAATAATAAGTGGCGGGGCTAATCGTATAATATTATCATGAGTAGGTTTAGCAAGAATTCCATTATTTTTTAATTCCAAGCAAACATCCCATGCCGTAATGTCTATGTTTGATTTAATTACAATAGCATTTAAAAGGCCTTTTCCTCTTATTACTTCGATTAAATCTGATTTTATTTTTTTAAGTTCCTGACGGAAAATAATTCCAAGACGATAAGCATTTTTGGCTAATTTTTCCTTTTTAATAACTTTTAAAGCTTCAATGGCAACACTTGAAGCTAATGGATTGCCTCCATATGTTGAGCCATGCTCTCCAGGTTTAATTGTAAGCATTATTTTATCATTTGCTAATACTGCAGAGATTGGTAATACACCACCAGATAATGCTTTTCCCAAAATTAAAATATCTGGTTTTACTTCTTCATAGTCACAGGCTAATAATTTTCCAGTCCGCCCTAATCCGGTTTGGATTTCATCTGCCATAAATAGTATATTTTTTCTCTTGCATATATCCTGGGCCATTTTTAAATATCCTTCATCCGGAACATTTATACCGGCCTCACCTTGAATAGGCTCAACAAGAAAACCTGCAATATTCTCATCCTGGCAGACTTTTTCAAGAGCATTTAAATTATTATATGGGATATTAATAAAACCAGGTGTATATGGTTCATAATCGTTTTTCGACTCTGGATCATTCGACATAGAAACTAACGTAATTGTTCGACCATGAAAATTTCCATCACAGACAATTATTTTGGCTTTGTTTTTCGGAATCTTTTTTTCCTTGTAAGCCCACTTGCGACATAGTTTTATGGCTGTTTCAACAGCTTCTGCTCCCGAATTCATTGCTAATACTTTATCATAACCAAAATATTCGGTAATGAATTCTTCAAATTTTCCTAGCATATTATTATAAAATGCTCTGGATGTCAACGTTAATTCAGAAGCTTGTTTTGTTAATGCTTTAATAATTTTTGGATGGCAATGGCCTTGATTTACTGCTGAGTAAGCCGAAAGAAAATCAAAATATTTATTTCCTTCAATATCCCATAAATAAATTCCTTTTCCTCTTTTTAAAACTACTGGTAACGGATGATAATTATGTGCTCCATATTTTTTTTCCTGGTTAATATAATCAATTGTTTTCATTTATTAGTTGTTTTTACAATCATACAAAATTCATTAAATTATTTATATGAGTTTTTTCATTTATAAATTCGAATTATAAATAAATGTTAATACTTAGTTTAAATTGTTAATTCTCAGTATATTAATTTTAAGTTATACGAATAATACCTTAATAATAAAATTAATATATCATTCGCATAACTTTTTTATTATAAAATACTAAAATTCACTATTTTAAAAAATTAATTTCTTCATTTAATCTTATTTAATAGAAAATCGAATCGAAATATTGTGAAAATCTATTTTAAAGTTTCTTCAAAATATTTATTTTTAAACAATACCATGAAATACTAAGTTAATGAAAAACTTCAGGATTTTTACCGCATTATGTTTCGTAACAGCTAATTTATATTCCCAGCAAATTGGAAATTTAAATTTTGTTAAGATTGATACTTATCTAAATACAACTATTAAGAAATGGGAAGTACCCGGATTAGCTATTGCAATAATTGATAATGATTCTTTAATCTATTCAAAAGGGTTTGGATATACAAGTATAAATAATACAAAAAAAGTGGATGAAAATACCATTTTTGCTATAGCATCAAATACAAAAGCTTTTACAGCTAATGCTATGGCAATACTTGTGGATGAAGGATTAATAAACTGGGAAGATAAGGTAATTAAATATTTGCCGGATTTTAAAATGTATAACGATTATGTTACAAACGAATTGACTATTAGGGATTTATTTTGCCATCATTCCGGATTAAAAACATTTAGCGGGGATTTAATCTGGTATGCCTGTGATTATTCAAGAGAGGAAGTGTTAAATAAAATTCAATACCTTGAACCTAAATATAATTTTAGGTATGAATTTGGATATTCAAATTTAATGTACCTAACGGCTGGTGAAATAATTGAAGGAATTACCGGTACTACTTGGGAAAATTATATTCAGACAATTTTTTTTGTTCCGCTCCATATGGACCGGACTTTTACATCAATTTCTCAATTTAAGGGAATTGGTAATATTGCTAAACCTCATGTAATTAGAAATAATAAAATTATAGAAATAGATTTTGTAAACTGGGATAATATGGGACCGGCAGGCTCAATTAATTCTTCTGTTATTGATATGGCTAAATGGATACGATTTCAATTAAACAACAGGGAAATAGACCATGTGAAAATAGTAAGTGATAAAAATAATAATGAACTTATGAAACTTCATACTCCACAAGATATTAGCCGGATTGAAAATGAACTATGGCCATCGATGCATTTTAAAGGATATGGTTTAGGATGGAAAGTTTTTGATTATTATGGATATAAAATAGTATCACACTCAGGAGGAATAGATGGAATGATATCACAAGTAGTGATAATTCCTGAAGAAGAATTTGGATTAGTAATTTTAACAAATTCCGGAGAAAGTTTACCTTATCCGTTGATGTTTTATATAATTGATGAATTTTTAGGAAATAATCATATTGATTATGCAGAATATTTCAGCAAATATTATGACCGATATAATAAATCACAACAAAAATACTATGCTAAATTAGAATCGGAGAGGGACACTTTAATTTTATCTTCTCTTCCTTTTATGGAATATGCTGGTAGCTATTCATGCAATGTTTATGGATCAGCAACAGTAGAGTGGTTTGATAATAAACTATTTGTCCAGTTTGATCATACTTCATTATTTAGAGGCACACTAACACATTATAAAG
>CAZBZX010000081.1:0-12770 GCA_964496465.1 uncultured Bacteroidales bacterium | reverse complement strand
TTATTTCCGGCTTAATTCAGGATCAGGAATATTTTGACCTTAAAGTAAAGCCATACATAAATAATGACGATATAGTATATGTTGGTAACTCAGGGCCATCGAAAAGGCTTAAACTTTTAAGCGGGGCATGTGCTCTGTTACATCCGGTAAGTTTTGAGGAACCTTTTGGCTTGAGTGTAGTTGAAGCTATGGCCTGTGGCACCCCAGTTATAGCTTTTAACAAGGGTTCTATGCCAGAATTAATTCTTGATGGGAAAACCGGTTTTTTAGTCAATAATGTGGAAGAAGCACTGGAAGCAGTAAATAATATTAAAACCATTAACCGAAAAAACTGCACAGAATGGGTTTCTTCAAAATTCAGCAGGCAAAAAATGGTAGAAGGTTATCTTGAGGTCTATAAGAA
Organism: uncultured Bacteroidales bacterium; assembly: GCA_964496465.1. GTDB lineage: Bacteria > Bacteroidota > Bacteroidia > Bacteroidales > CAYFUP01 > CAZBZX01. Next base: position 12,367 of record CAZBZX010000081.1, on the reverse strand, counting down.
AATCTTAAGTTAAACTCATTGGCGGAGTTGTTATATAACAGTCTGACCTACAGTTCAACTACCTGCCCGTCCAGTCAGGCGGGCGCTCTCTCTGACGGTCAGACTGAAGTCGAAGTCTTATTTTCCTGTTTTGTGCGCCATAACGACGCTCTAAAATTGCATTATTGATTATCAGTTGATTAAGGAATAAAAATTTGCATTTTGGGTCATGCGGAGTTAATTTTGGGGTATGTTTATCCGGAAAAATAAAAACCACAGCAGGTTTTATAGTTTTAAGATTGTCTTCAAAATTTATGGATATCAATAATATTTATCAATGTTCTTTGGCTTGATCCAAAGAACCAAAGATCAAGGCTGATGATAATTTTTAACAAAATTACGTCACCTGCTTTTGAACGCATCCCAAGCCGTACCGGAAAAACCAAAATTGTTCTATGCTTAGTTCCCAAAACCGTTACTTCTGGGATGCTTGCCAGTGCCATACGCTCAAGCAGGTTCCTTATTTTGTTTTAAAAATTCTCATAGGCCGGTTTTTGTTAACTTAAGGTTAAATGATCAATTAAAAAAGTGTGCAGGCCAGGCCAAACGGCGGGTAATGGGTTGGGGTGAACTAAGCGAAGCGATTTCATGAGCCAAAGGCGAATAATGGATAATCGCTTAGATTAAACAAAAAGAAGCTTGCCTCGCTTTTTGTTTTTAATCTTGCGATTATACAGGGCGTGGTGAAGCATCGTTTGGCCATGATTTTTGCTTCTTTTCATCATAGGAAAAGAAGTACATATTTTTGGGTCATGCAATGAACAAAACAGGAGAAAGAAGAAAATTTTATTGGAATTAATAATGCACGAATTTTTATAATTGAAACTCCACTAAGATTAAGTTATAAAAGTTATGCTGAAATACATGGTATAAAAAACAAGTGGTGAACTAATTCATAATAGAAAACCTTCCATGTAACTATTTACTTATTTTGAATTCAGAAATAAAATGGAATATTTAGAAAGCTTAAAAAATTGTAATGCTACTAATGCATTTTAACTCCATTCATTATATTTACTTCATGTGTAAAAAATCGATCCAATAATGATTCATCGTTAATTTCTTTCGATAATGAAGTAATTGTTTCAATAGGTACATCATATAAATCAAGAATCATTAATCCATCTAAAGCATCATTAAATTTCGGATCGATGTTAAAGCCTACAATTTTTGCATTTTGTTTTAAATATTTTTTTAGTAGAACCGGTATTGGGATATTATCAGGTTCGATATCTTTAATTGTTTTATCTAATTTATTCAAATCATTGCTGGCATTTTCCATCAATATATCTTTATCAATGGTTGAAGGGTGTACTTTAAATTTATTTCGTGACTTAATATATTTGGCAAAATCATTATTATAATAATTTGCCTTCATAAATTCGATAATAATACTTTTTGAAAAAGTTGAGAATCTATTGCTAATACTAACTGGCCCTATTAAAAATCTATATTCAGGATGTTTAATTAAAAAATATAAAATGCCTTTCCAAAGTAAAAATAAAGGTAAAGGTTTTCGTTGATAATCCTTAGTTATAAATGATCTGCCAAGTTCAATCGCTTCATTCAAAACAGGTAAAAATTTGTTATGAATTTTAAATAAACTTTGAATATAAAATCCTTTTTTACCGTACTGGTCAATTATTTCTTTTCCCTTTCCTATCCGATAAGCACCAACAATTTTTTTATTAATCTCATCCCATATAAACAATTGATGAAAATATAAATCAAATTCATCAATATCAATTTTTCGGTTTGTCCCTTCTCCTATTTCCCTGAAAGTAATTTCTCTTAATCGGCCAATCTCATTCACAATATTAGGCATCTCAACTGAAGGGGCACAAAACACACAATATTCACTATTCTTAAAAAGCAAATATTTTGAAGTCAATTCATCTATTTCACCTTGAATTAAATTCTGTGGAATTGGATCAATTATTTTCTCAACTTTTGCTGCGCGCTTAATAGTTGGGGAGAAAAACTTTTTCACTTCAATGGCTGTACCTAGCGAATAAGTTTTAGCTCTAAGATATCTGCCAAATCTTGAAATATCTGTAAAATTATCCAATTCTTTACATGAAATAGGATTACCAATTCTAATTTTTATAACCTTATTTTTTTTATTAAAAAGTTCTGATGGCAACCGTACTGTTCGAAGTAGAGGATGAATTAATCCTAAGATATGATATAACCTGGAATTTGTCCCCTGAAAATAAATTGGAATTATTGGAACTTTAGCCTTTTTAATAAATTTTAGAACTGGATATTGCCATTCACTATCAGTTATTCCGCTTCTTTCTGGAGTAAACGAAGAAACACTACCAGCAGGAAATAATCCCAAAGCTTTTCCTTCATTTAAATGTTGAAATGCTTGTTTTAATCCCTTCATTCCTAAACTCTGTTCCTGGTTTTTCTCAAACGGATTTATAGGAAGGATGTTATCTTTTAAAGGTTCAATTTTTTGCAATAAAAAATTAGCAAATACTTTATAATCAGGTCGTTTATTGGAAAGCATTTTAATAAGAAGCATGCCATCAATTCCCCCATATGGATGGTTACAAACGGTTAAAAAAGAATCTGTTTCCGGTATTCGGCTTTGTTCCTCTTCACTAACTTCAAATTTTATTTCAAGTTCTTCAAATAAATCGTCGATAAACTCAATTGCACCCTTATGACTTATTTTTGAATATAATTTATTAATACGGTTTAGCCTTGACACTACCATTAAAAACTTTGCTACTCCTTCACCTCCAGATTTTCCCAAGTTTGCAGCTTTTACCAGATCATTATGATCAACAAGCTTCATATATAAAGGCCTTTTTTTTCGAAATATACTACATCTTGGCTTAAAAAATAAGAACAAATTGATAAAATTAAACTAAGTGGAAGATAGGGTGCTTATATACAATAAATTAAAAATTAATGTTCATAAAAAACATCCCAACAATAGCAAATAAGCCAAATAGTACGATAATTGCGCCTGCAATTTTATTTATCCACCATAAAGATCTTAGCTTAAATTTATCTCTAAATTTATTAACAAGTGTGCTTAATATAAACCACCATAAAGCAGCACCTGAATACACCCCTATAATAAATGAAATAGTTGAAATAAAATTAATTTTTTCAACAACAAGTCCTAAACCAGCAAATACAGCAACAAATAAAAATAAGGCTAGTGGATTTGAAATAGTAAGAAATGTAACTGAGATAAAATCGCCAAATAGTGTATGTCTTTGTTTCTTTTGTTTACGGGCTTGTTTGACAATATTTGCAGAAAAAATTTTAATACCTAAAAAAAATAATAATCCAATACTTGCAATTTCAAAAAATAATTGTTTTTCTTCAATAAAGGAAATAATCATTGTGAGACCTAATCCTGCTATAGTAGCATATATAGTATCAGCAAATGCAGCTCCCAGCCCGGAAACAAAGCCTGATAATCTGCCTTTATTTAATGTTCGTTGAACACATAATACACCTATTGGCCCTAAAGGGGCAGACGCTGAAAATCCAATAATTATACCTTTATAGAACAAGCTTAGCTCCATAATTAATACTTTGCAACTAAAGAAATATTTATTATTAAATCAAAAAGTACAAAGAAAATTAAAAAATGCCATTATTAAAATTCAATATCCAAGAAAATAAATAATTTTTGATTATAAATCACTTACTAATACATTATAAAAAATATAAAGTTTATTTTATTCGCCAAATATTTATAAATTTTTGTTAAATTTTTCAATTATTTTATTTTTCTCATTTTTCTTTAGATACATTTCAAAAATTGAAAAAATGTTATTACATATAAAAAACTATAAATCAATCAATTGACATAAATTACAGTATTATTTTTCTTTATTAGATTAAATATGTGCAACCCATCAATAATTGATTTGTCATTATTGGTGAAAACGTTTTAAAATTGGCGGTAGTTTATCAAGACATACATCGAGATATAATCGAGCTAAGCAAAGGCGGAGATAATAAATCTCAATACCAGCTTTACCAGCTGTATGCCAAAGCTATGTTCAACATTTGCTATCGTATGATGAGCAGCAGAGAAGAAGCTGAAGATATGTTACAAGAGGCATTTAGTGAAGCATTTTTAAAACTAAATACTTTCAGATACGAATCGAGCTTTGGAGCATGGTTAAAACGAATTGTGATTAATAAATGCATAAATGAGATAAAAAGAAGAAAAGCTGAAGTTCTGTATTATGATGATTTAAAAGGAATGGATAAAGAAGAGGATAATGATGATTTTGTAAATTATGAAGAAATTCAACTTGATATTAAAAAAGTACATAAAGCAATAGAATCATTGCCTGAAGGATACAGAATCATTTTCTCTCTTTATTTACTGGAAGGATATGATCATACAGAAATTTCTCAAATACTTGGTATTTCAGAATCAACATCGAAATCACAGTATATGCGTGCAAAAAATAAAATTAAAGATATTCTAAAATCTATATAACTATGATGGATAAATTAGAAAAATTTATAATCGAAAACAGGGATGATTTCAACATCTATGAGCCAAGTCCGGCAGTATGGGACAAAATTCAGAAATCAACCAAACAGCAAAAAGTTAAGAAACTTAACTTAAAAACAATAGTTTGGAGGGCAGCAATTATTATAGTAATTTTTGCTTCAGCCTTCATGTTTTCGGAATATCTCCACCAGGGTGAAAATATTCTCAGCAACAGACGAAAAGATAGGAAAATAGAAAAAATTCCTCAATTAGCTGAAGCTGAAGCATATTACACTTCAATGGTGAATGATAAACTAAAGGAAATCAACACCTATTTTGGGGATAACCCAGATGTAAAAAAAGAAATCCAGGAAGATTTATCCGAACTTGATAGCATGTATGAAGACTTAAAAAATGATTTATACGACAATATTGCTACTCAAGAAATAGTAGAAGCAATGATACAGAATTACAGGCTTAAATTAGAAATTCTTGAAGATATTCTTAATGAGCTTACTGAACAAGATAAAACTATTGAAAATGAAAAAATTGAATATGAATTATAAAAAAATTATACCGGCCTGTGCGTTGATGTTTGCGGGGATATTTTTACATGCGCAGGAATATTCAGATAATATAAAATTATCTAAATCATTTAAAGTAAACACCTCCTCAACTGTTGAGGTTTACAATAAATATGGTAAGTTACATATTGTCACATGGGAACATGATTCTGTAAAGTTTGAAGTACATGCGCTTATTCAGTCTTCGAATCAATCCAAAGTACAAAAACTCAAGGATAATATCTCTTTTGATTTTACAGGAACAGAATATTATATTACTGCCAAAACAGTTTTCGGTAGTAAATATAATGGGTTTTTTAAGGATCTGGCTGATTTTACAGAAGGGTTAATTTCATCTGACAACCAGGTTGAAATTGATTATAAAATATATTTACCTGAGTATGTAAATCTTAAATTAAATAACAAATTCGGAGATATATATGTTGAAAGTATTGTTGGAGATATTAATATCTCGCTGTCTAATGGAGATTTAAAAGCAAATAAATTTGAAGGAAATTCCATTGTTAAAATTACCATGGGTAATGCTGATATTAAATTTATAAAAAGCGGTAAGTTTTTTACAAACTACTCGGAGTTAGACATTGGAGAAAGTGACCAGATACATATTGACAGTAAGCTATCTAAAATTAATATTGATAAAGTAAACATCATTAAATTATCTTCTAAAAAAGATAAAATTTACATAAATTCTGCGGAACAAGTTTTTGGTGAATCTTACTTTTCGGATATTTGGGTTTATAGCTTAAAAACAAAAATGAGCTTTAAATCTAATTATGGTAACTTAAATATCGAATTATTATTGAAAAATTTCAAATTCGTTGATGCAACTTTAGAATATACTGATATGAATGTATTTTTTGAATCCGGGGCTACCTTTGATATTGACATTACAGATAAAGGTTCTCATGTTCAATATCCGCTTGATATTGCAAATGTTAAACATGAAAAAATTGATGATAATGAAGATAAGTATAATACCTTTGGTGTTATAGGTAAAGGTACTTCAACATCAAAAATCAAAATTGAAGCTATAAAAGGAAATATACATATTTTTCAAAAATAAAATTAAATAAAACTATCAAAAATGCAACCCGTAATATTTTTGGTTGTCTATCTAATTAATTAATAAAAAATGTTAAAAATGAAAACAAGAATAATAACAGGAACATTAATGATAATAATAGCAATATGTTTTACATCTTGCAGAGGATATTTATGGCGTTGCGTGGAAGGAAATGGCACAATTGAAACTGAATACAGAGATTTAGAAGATTTTGATGAAATTACTGTTGCAGGCGATTATGATGTTTACATTACTCAAGGCAATGAATATGAAATAATAATTCAAGCAGATGAAAATTTACTTTCATTAATTGTCACTGACGTTAGAGGAGACGAGCTTAAAATTAAAAATTTAGAAAACAGGTGCCTTGATGCAACAGGTTCTGTAAAAGTATTTATCACACTTCCAGAAGTTAAACAGTTAAAATTAACAGGTTCGGGCTTAATCATATGTGACAGTTTAGATGCTGATGAACTAGAAGTTGAATTAATTGGATCCGGAGATATTGAACTTGGTTATGGAGATAACTACATTTTTGTTAAAGATGAAATTAAAATTAAAAACACAGGTTCGGGTGATATTTTTGTTGATTTAGAGACTGATAATTTAGAAGTTGAACTAATTGGTTCAGGTGATATTAAAATTGAAGGTAATGCTGAAGAATCAAATTTATATATAGCCGGTTCAGGAGATATTGATGCGGATGAAATGGTTAGTGATAGATGTGATGCAAAAATTGTAGGATCAGGAGATATGTCAGTTAACGTTATGGATGTTTTATACGTAAAAATTACTGGTTCGGGTGATTTGTTTTATAAAGGTCATCCAAGAATTTTTGAAGATATTACTGGATCAGGAGATATAAAAAATAACAATTAACTGACAGAACCATGAGGAAACTATTACTTATACTTTTATTTCTGATATTTATATTTTCCAGTATGTATTCACAGGAATATATTCAAGCAATAGGGTTACGCGGAGGTTATACTTCAGGTGTTACATATAAAAAGTTCCTGGATGAAATGAAATCAATGGAAGCTATAATGAGTTTTAGAAAAAATGGATTACAAATGACCGTTTTACGTCAATATCATGATATTAATATATATAATAAATATGATAAATTTTATTTTATAAATGGATATGGTGGTCATATTGGATTTATTTATGCTCATAAAGATGAATTCTTATTTTTCGATCGAATATTAAAAAAAGAAGGTAGAGCTTTTGCTCCTGTTATTGGAATTGATGCCTACCTAGCACTTGAATATCGTGTAGATAATTTACCGTTTACACTTGGACTTGATTATAAACCTTTTATTGAATTCTCGTTATTACCATTTAAAATGAATTTATGGGATTTCTCATTTTTTATTAAGTACACTTTTTAATTAAAATTTAAAAACAAATACAATGAAACATATTTACTTACTTTTAGCAATTACCGTAATGGGCATATCATTAAATGCACAGGACGAGGAAAACTTCTTTAATGATGATAATAATGAAGAGATAAAGACCTTATTTAGTTCCAATGAAAATGGCGGCTATGGAGCCTTTAGTATAGCTTATGCTGAAATCAATGGCGAAGATGCTCTAACTATAGGCGGTCGTGGTGGTTGGATAATAGGCCATTCACTATCTCTAGGTTTCGGAGGATGCGGATATTTTAACAATTTTGCATTTGATGAAAATGATATAAAATACAATTTAGCAGGAGGACATGGAGGAATGTACCTGGAACCTATCATTCTTCCAAAATTTCCGGTCCATTTATCAATCCCATTATTTGTTGGTGCTGGTGGAATTTCATATATTGAATATAGTAACAACGTTGACCCTTTTGCAGAAGAAGGTACACCGCTTGAAACTTCATCTTACTTTATTGCTGAACCTGGAGTTGAAGTTGAATTTAATATGCTTAAGCATTTTAGACTTTGCCTGGGAGTTTATTATACCTATACAACAAAAATCCGTATCGATCAGATAAAGGATGATTATCCACTTGAAGGATTACGATATGGATTAACTTTTAAATTTGGAAAATTCTAATAAAGGTTAAAAAAGGTTTTTAAAGGATAAACAATTCCTTTAAAAACCTGTTATTTATTATGTAACTTTTCAATCCTGAAAGTGTCATACATGTAATGTTATATTTTATAATTCAATATTATAAAAGTTGAATAGGGTATAATTTATCTAAATCTATTTGGAATATTTATTAAAAAATAATGAAATTATTAAAGTTTACGGCAATACTTTTTTTGGTTAGCATTTTATTCTTAAATAATAGTTTTGCAGATGGAACAGAAACTATTACCGAAAAAGGAAAAATAACAATTAGTGGTTATATTAAAGATGAAAGTGGAGAAACACTTATTGGCGCCACAATATATATAAAAAACTTACAATCTGGCACAGTTACAAATCTGTATGGTTATTATGCCATTAATCTTATTCCTGGCGAGTATGAATTAGTCTATTCCTATTTAGGTTACGAAACAAAATCGACAAAACTAAATGTTGAAAAACATCAGGTAATAAATATTACTTTAAATCCTACAACTGAAGAAATAGAATCTGTTGAGATTACTGCTTCAAAGAAAAATGAAAATGTTGCCAGAATAGAAATGAGCAACATTAAACTTCAAATGAAAGCTGTAAAAAAATTACCTGCTTTCATGGGTGAAGTGGATGTAATTAAATCTATACAAATGCTCCCCGGCGTGCAAACTGCAGGTGAAGGAACATCTGGTTTTTATGTGAGGGGTGGGAGTGTTGATCAAAACCTTATTTTACTAGATGGTGCCCCGGTTTTTAATCCTTCTCATGCCGGAGGAATTTTCTCTGTTTTTAATGGCGATGCTATTAAAAATGTAGAATTATTCAAAGGTGGTATTTCTGCTGAGTATGGAGGCAGACTTTCATCTGTATTAGATGTAAGAATGAAAGAAGGAAATACATCCAAATTAAAAGTATATGGTGGTATTGGCACTATATCGAGCAGGTTAACGGCTGAAGGTCCAATTGTAAAAGATAAAAGTTCATTTATTATTTCTGCAAGAAGAACATATGCTGATGCATTTCTTGTTTTTTCAAAAAATGAAGCATTAAAAAATAGCAAACTATATTTTTACGATCTAAATGCAAAAGCAAATTATAAAATAAATGATAATAACCGCGTATTTATTTCAGGCTACTTTGGACGAGATGTGTTTGGCTTTGATGATCTGTTAAATATGGATTATGGAAATGCGACAGGTACATTAAGATGGAACCATTTATTTAGCGCAAATTTCTTTTCAAATATTACTTTAATCGGATCAAAATTCGATTATGGTTTCGGATTTCCTCAGGGCGCAACTGCTTTTGAATGGAATGCTGATATTATTAATTATGGTATTAAAAATGATAATACTGTTTTTATAAATCCAAGTAATACATTAAAATTTGGTATCCATTCTATGTATTTAGGTTTTAATCCTGGAGATGCAAAAAAAATGGACGGAAGCTTTTTTAATATTCCAGGTTTACCAAATAGTTATGCCCTTGAACATGCTGCATATATACAAAATGAGCTTGATATAAATAAAAGCATATCTATACAATACGGTGTAAGAACTTCATTATTTCAAAATATTGGAGAAGGAGTTGTATATAATTTCTCTAAAGAAACTCAATATAATGGCAATTTTTTAATGATACCGACTGACTCAATTGAATACAAAAAAGGAGAAATAATTCTATCACATCCAATGTCATTCGAACCAAGATTTGGAATACGTATCTTTATTGATGATCAAAATTCAATTAAGGCTAGTTATAATAGGATGTTCCAATATATACATCTGGCCTCCAATACAGCGGCAGTTACTCCTTTGGATTTATGGTTTCCAAGTAATCCGAATATTAAACCTCAAAAGGCTGATCAGGTTGCATTGGGCTACTTTAGGAATATAATGGACAATGAAATTGAAATATCCATTGAAGGTTATTATAAAAAAATATATAACGCAATAGATTTCAGGGATCATGCGGAACTATTTCTTAATAAATATTTTGATGGTGAGTTGAGAGTTGGTGAGGCTAATTCATATGGTTTGGAATTTTTAGCTAAAAAAGAATCGGGAAGATTTACCGGTTGGGCATCCTATACTTTATCCAGAACAAAACGTACAATTCCTGATATAAATAAAGGAAAATCATATTATGCACCATATGATAAAACCCATGATATTTCTTTAATAGCCTCATTTGATTTGTATAACTGGTTAAATTTGTCATCAAGCTGGGTATATTCTACTGCGATGCCAATTACAGTGCCAACAGGGGTTATGGAATATGGAAATGAGCATATCCCATTATGGTCTGACAGAAACTCAGTGCGTGTACCCGGAACAGATTACCATCGTTTGGACTTTTCAGCAACCTTTTATTTTAATAAAAGAGAAAGGTTAAAACACAGTTTAAATTTATCTGTATATAATGTTTATGCCAGAAAAAATGCATATTCTGTTAATTTCCAGGAAAATGAAGACAATCCGAATATTATGGAAGCTAAAAAACTTTATTTATTTTCTGTGCTTCCCTCGTTAACCTATAATTTTAGTTTTTAACATGAAAAATCTAATTTACATATTAATAATCTATACATTTATTATATTATCAGCTTGCCAGGAAACAATCGAAGTTGACTTAAAGGAAGATGAAAATTCTACCTTAATAGTTGAAGGAGGTATAACTAACGAACCTGGTAAAGTTCATCAAATAACTTTAAAAACATCTAAAGATTATTATGATTCAACAAAGGCTCCGGTTGTTTCGGGTGCTAATGTTTCTATTACAGATGGAAAGAATAATTATATCTTAATTGAGAAGAATCCGGGAATTTATGAAACAGATCCAAGCGAATTTACAGGAGAAGCCGGGAAAACCTATATTTTAAATATTACTCTTCCAAATGGAGAAAAATACAAAGCAACTGAAACATTGGGACCTGTGGCAAAAATTGATTCGATGAAATGGATATATGAATTATTTCCATTAGCAGATGAATATTTTTATAAAATTATGTATTACGGACAAGAACCAAAAGGATATGGAGACTATTACTTATGGGACCTCTACATTAATAATGAACAATATAATGATACATTAAGAGAAACTCAAATTGTAGATGATTCCTTTGTAGATGGTAATTATGTATTTGATTTTGAAATTTATTGGCTTACCGAAGATGAATTAACAGAAAATACTTCCGAAATGAAAATTGAAATAAGAAGTGTTTCAGCTCTTTATTACGATTTTTATTTTCAAACTTTATTACAATCTGTATATAGAGGTGGAATGTTTGATCCTCCGCCAGCTAATGTAAATTCGACAAATATTATACCGGTTGATCATGATAAATATGCATTTGGTTTCTTTACTGCTTCAGCCGTAGATTCATTTACATTTACACTAATAAAAAGTGAAAAAAGGCAGAGAGAAGAGTTTGATCATCAAAGTGTAGGATATTAACAATAAATTGTAAGTGGTATTTAGGTCCAAACACTAGTAATTAGGTCATGTCCATATTGCCAACTTAAAACTCCTGGATCGTAGTTGAACAATCTGCGGGAGCTGCAGCTAATGACTAACTCACGATTCATCATTCTCAATTCACTATTATTCATTGTACATTATTATTTATTTATTTCCTTGGATTTTAAAATTCCTTATTTTAACTTGCTCATGCTTACAAAAGTTGGATATAAAAAGTTAGGAGTAAGCAATATAAAACTTAAACAAAAACAAAAGCTATATATATAGATTTATCTAATAAAAGTTTTTTATTTATGTGTTTACATAATAGGTAATTAAAACATAATTAAGATAGAAGTAAAAGCAATGAAACTTGTTATAAACATTAAAACTTACTATTCATGAAAAAATTAATATTTTTATTTATTCTTTTAACCTGTATATTACTTTCAGGATATTCTCAAAAATACGAGGATGTAGTTTATTTAAAAAATGGGACAAAGGTAAAAGGGTTAATTATTGAGCTCAAACCTAATCAACATGTTAAAATTAAAACCAGAAATGGTAAAACTTTCGTATTTAAAGATTACGAAATAAGTAAACTTTCAAGAAAATCAACTAATAATCTTATTGAAGATCCAACAGATGTAATAATAGAAGATACTACAAATGTTT
>CAZBZX010000080.1:11369-12822 GCA_964496465.1 uncultured Bacteroidales bacterium | reverse complement strand
AATTTTATAGGTTATTATTTACAAAAGTAATTGTGTCATATAATAGGCAATTACTCCCTAAGGGCAGGGCTATTTAATATTAATTATTTATATTGTTTTTAATGTCGAACTCACGATAAATATAAATTTAATATTCCTTATCCAAAAATATATTTAGGTGAGGCACCCTAACCCTTTTGGTTCAATAATTAATCGTTTCAGTTCAATAAGCAACACATTTGGTTCAATAAGTGCCCCCTTATGGTTCAATAAGTAAGCATTTCAGTTCAGATAGTGACTTGTTCAGTTCAGGTTTTATCTCGCTGGTTCAAGGAATGCAGGAGTTATACAAATCTTGTTAAACTCCTGCTTGTTCAATTTAATTTAAATTGTTATTTAATACTTCTTCTGGTTTTCTTTTTTTTGCATTCAAGCGTTTTTGATAAGCGCTCGTATAGCCTTTAAGACGGTTTTCGTCGCGCCAGAAAACATATTTGCCACAATCTCTTATCTCGTCAACCACATGTTTTAGTAAAGTGTACATGCGGTCGCGCATTTCTTTTAATTCGTTTTCGCTTAACCTGTCACCATTGGCACTGGCTAATAAAGTGGCCAATTCATCTGATTTAGCTGCTGCTTCATCAAGCAGGGCCATATCAAAATTAATGGCTTCAAATAATTTAATATATCCTTTACCTAAAATTGCAAGATCGTTAAGATCCTGAACCATATCAGCATTTCCATATCCTTCCGCAATTTCATCTACATTACTCATGAGTTCGGGATTATTACGAAAAGCATAACGGAAAGAATGCAGCAGTTGATTACGAAAATCAAAAGCCTTTGGCGATTCTATACTCCATTTTTCTTCAGCCTCCTTTCTGGTTTGCTGGTCTTTCATCCAAAGCGACTGAGCCTCACGACAGGCACCAGTGAGGATCGGAAGATCGGTTATTGACTTTTTTTGTAAACCGGCTTTTACCAGTTCTTCCAGATCATCCTTACTCCAATGAGAAAGATCTTCGGCTTCCTGCAAATAAATGCCTACCGGAATGTAAGGAACTTGGATTTGTTTTTTATCGAGATTTTTAGCAGTCTCGATTTTAGCTGCATAATCATTAGTGTTTGACATAAATATAAATTTTTAATAATTAATAAATAACTTGTATTGCATGTTAATCATTGAGCAATACAAAAAGTATCAATTATTAATACCTTTTTTTTATAAAATGATACCCATAAAGATGATTTTTTTTATTCACATAGAGGTTTTAATAAGTACAACGCTGATTTATTTAAAGCCCCCCGGTAAACTTTTTAAGACAATTATCTTTATTATTAGATGATATTTTATTCAACAACTAATTTTTTTTCAGAACATTAAAAACAACTTGTGCTGTCCAGGTAATATTATATATTTTAAATCTTAAATCTTAAATCTTAAATCTTAAATCTTAAATTTCTATTAGAGGTT
>CAZBZX010000080.1:0-11269 GCA_964496465.1 uncultured Bacteroidales bacterium | reverse complement strand
TTAAATCTTAAATCTTAAATCTTAAATCTTAAATCTTAAATTTCTATTAGAGGTTATTTTAAAGGTGATTTACAATAGGGTTTTCTTCCGCAGTTTTTGCAATATTTTCCCATCCAAACATTATCGAACTGATCCATTAATTGACTAATTAGTCGCTGATCATTGGTTATTAATCCTGTTTCAAAATTTCGATTATTATCACTTTTTAATCCCAATCCTGCTCCAGTTAAATTTGCTGAGCCAAAATAAGCAAAGGTCGAATCAATTATAACCATTTTGAAATGAACCCGTGGGCATACTTCCATTTCAATATTTTTTTGAAGTAATGGATATTTATTAAGGCTGCTTTTAAAATTAATCCCGGGTTCTTTTGCATGCAGTAATCTTATACTTACTTTTTTCTGGGCTATCAGGTTTAAATTCGACAAAAAAGAAACGGAGGAATTCAGTGACTTTACATGTAAGTCTTTAATGTCGGCTGTTCCTAACCAGACAAATTTTCGTGCATCTTTTACCTTTTCAATTACCTTCGTGTAATGTTCAGAATTGTGAATTATACTTTGTGACATTGTATTTGAAATAATTTAATAAAAAAATTCCAATGTATTTATATCAAAGAAAATTAATTCAAGTTGTCTTTTATTTTTTTGATTTTGGAAGAGTAAAATAGAAATTACTGCCTTTTCCTAATTCACTTTCAATCCATATTTTACCATTCTGATTTTCGATAAATTCTTTGCACAGAACAAGCCCAAGGCCACTTCCTTTTAATATGTTTGCAGTAAGAATTTCATCTTTCTTCTGGATATCAAATAAGTTTTTGATTTCCATATTTGACAAACCAATTCCTGAATCTTTAATGCAAATCTGAACCATTGTTTTGTTTTCAATAGCAGAAATGGATATTTCACCTTGTGGTTTGGTAAATTTTATGGCATTTGAAATTAAGTTTCGAAAAACAGTAAATACCATATAATGGTCAGCATATATTGAAATATCTGAGTCAATATTAATTTCAAAAATTTGTTTTTTCTCCATTATCAATTCCTTATGAAGAGCTATTGATTCTTCGGCCAATTTTTTCAACTTAAAATGTTTTAATGATTTTTTTAAATCCCCCGATTGCATTTTCGACCAATCCAACAGGTTTTCTAATAAATTCTGTAATAAAGCTGAAGTTTGGTGCATCGATTGAATGACCTCAAGACGTTTATCATTAGAAAGTTCATGGTACTTTTTAATATAAAGCTCTGTTAAATTAGCAAACGTACCAAAAGGGCCTCTTAAATCGTGCGCAATAATTGAATATACTTTATCTTTATGTGCCTGTGAAATTTTTAGAAGCTCTTTTTGTTTTACTAATTGTTCTTCCTGTTTCCTATATAGGTATTGATAGAAACCTATTGCTATACCGGCTGATAAAAAACAAATAGATACATTGGTCATTTTAAATAGGGATATATAGTCTTCTGAAAGCACTATTTTTGGTTCAAAAAGGGGAGGAAAAAACTCAATAATAACATATAAAATTAAAATTGCAATGATTAATATTGTGGGATATTGTTTTTGCCTGTTACTCCAGAGAAATAACGGTATAATAGCCGCAACAAATAAATAAATCTGGAATCCGGGAGCCTTTCCAAAAGCAATAGTTGCTATGAAGCTCATGCTAAAAGGTGTTAAAACAGATAGGAGTATTTTTGCTGTCAGATATTTTCCTTGTTTATTAATAATTATTATTCCAATAGTTAGAATAGAAGCAATGGATAAAAAGATGCAAGCAAATCTGAAAAGCTGGAAATCCGCCAAACAATAAAAAATGATATAAGATACCATATTAAATATGGAGATTAGACTTATGTAGTTTACGAGTCTTATCCTTCTTACTTCATCTTGATTAATTTTTAATAATTTTTCATCAGAAAATGATACATCCAGAATCTTGCCTAGTTTATTTCTCAATACTTTCATTTACAATTAGCGAATAGGTTCATTAAAAATAGTAATACGAAACAATTATCGCGTTAAAAAGTTTTATTTATTTTTTACAAGATAAAAAATAATCTCTTTTTTAATTAAGTTAATTTGATAAAAGAAGAATCAAAAGGATAAACCTTATTCGTCAGCAGGGTTTATTATATTTTGATTACAAGTATTAGTTCGTCTTTATTATTTTTTCTTTCCAGCTATTATTTTCCGATGATATGAATAAAATGTATACCCCACTATTATATTTATCCAGGCTAAGCGTAAACTCCTTGCTATAAAATGTTTTTTCAAAAAGGATAAGGCCTGAAATTGATATAAGCTTTAAATCAACCTTTTCTTTGATACGAGTTGGACATTTAATTAATAAATAATCTCTGGTAATTTTTGGATATATAAAAAAAACATCTGTTTCAATTGTTTGATCGATTTTTGTGTCACAATTATTAGCTTCCATTGGAGAAGGAGTATCATAAATTTTCCATTCACCATCAGGGCATATTCCATAGCTAACATCATCATCCAGTGAAGGTATTATTAAAGAATCAATAATCGTATTACTATCAGACTCACAAATGATAAGGGTTTCTGAAGTTGAAAGCCTGAAATTGGCATGAAATATACCTTCTGTTTCTTCATGGTCTGCCCAGATTAAAAAATAGCTTCCCGGTGATAATAATGTACTTGTATTACCTACAGGGATACCCCATATATGAGCGTTATTCTTTAAGACCAGACCTTCAATATTTACAGAATAATTGTTAGGATTATAAAGTTCAATCCAATCATCATAATCTCCCCATTCATCAGAAATAGTAGATGTGTTAGATGATTGAAATTCAGAAATAATAACCTGTGAATAACCAGAATAATACATGAAAAGAAATATAAAAATAATTGTCTGCCTCATCACATATTTATTTTAAGGAACAAGTTACAAAATTTTTAATAATTGAGGATTAAGCTTTTTATAAGAATAAATGAATGGTAATAATTAAAAAAATAATAAATTAGCATTTTATTACATTATTTTACATTAGCTGATTTATTATGTTTGAATAAGCAAGCGTTTTTATGGAACCATTAATAATTGAAAGCACAACGTTAACGCCTTTTGTAAATTTTAATCCAAATGAAGGTAGGTTTGAAATGTCAGGATATTCCAGACCTGAAAATATCAGAAAATTTTTCACTCCATTAACTAATTATTTTGATGATTTTCTAGAAGAAATTGAAAATAGACAAGATAATGATGGAATAAGATCTAACGGTTTATTGTTTGTTTTTAGATTTACTTATATCAATTCGGTATCAACCAAATTTCTTTGCGAGTTATTACTTCAAGTAATGAAATTTAAAAATTTTGGGCTATCAATTACTATTGATTGGTTTTATGAGGAATATGATGAAGAAATGTGTGAGTTAGGAAAAGACCTTTCAGGAATTATTGACCACTCCTTTAATTATTACACATTTATTAGCTAAAATAAATACTTTCTTTGTACTTACCAGTTTGAGCATTTATAATATTCGGGATTACTAATAAAATAACAAGTAGGAATAACCCAGTTGACTGGTTAAAATTTTTATTATTTGATATCATATTGAAGCGTTTTAATTTTTACGTAGTGGATATGTTGACAAATTTATTGCAAATATGTTCGTGCTATATATAAAGAGATATTCCACAAAATAAACAATATCAATTATCCTGTAAAGTATCGATAGTATGCTAATGTTATAAACTTTACACTTATTTATTATGGGAAATAAGTTACAAATTTTCTATTAATTGTGAATTAACCGAATGGGGGTTTATTAATAATGATTAAAATAGAATGTTAGACAACAACTTTAGGTACTTAACGCTAAAGTAAGAATTACTTATGAAGTCTGAATATTACTATTTTACTTGATAAATAATATAGCTTAAAAACTTTATTAGTCTATCAATGTATATATTAATTCGATACCGTTACCAGTTTTCATATTTCGACTGTATTGTTTGTCAATTGAATTATTCCAGTGTTCGGTAACACCAAGACTGTTTAATTTAGTTCCATCACGCTCCGGGTCATAAATAGTCCCCGATGGAGAATTATCAGGTTGAGCCATTTCCTCCAGGTAAAAATCGCTATATATCATATCGGGAGCATCTGGCCATTCTGTAAGAATAAAATCAAGAACAACAGACTCAATAGCAACTCCATCCTGAGATGCAAATAAACTTCCAGGCCAATCATTATTGTAAGGAGCTAATGTCCATCTGAATTCAGGTATCCCATCAACAAATTTATTACTATAAATACCATCAATCAAAAAAAGGAAAGTTTTTGCTCCTAAATCTTTATGCCCCATATAGTCTGGATAGACAGAATATGTGCGTGAGCCATCTTTTTTTTGACTAAATCCACTACTATGTGCATTTTTACGCCAATCAGTTTCAATACTTGTGCATCCGAAGAAGTTTTTTGCACAAAACGTTACTCCCTGGGATACATGTCCTTTCATTAATGCCAAATTAATGTTGTAAGTAGCATCTACCATACATTTAGCAATTCCTTTGGCAACATCTCCATTATCAACTGAATATGGAATGGCATTTTCAATAAAAATTGCCTTTTCACGTCCATTCCCACCATTATGATCAACAAAATGTACTTTAGGAAAAACAGCATGACACTTATCGAATATATTATCGGTAATGAAACGGCTTGGATCAGTCACAGTAATATTTTCCTGGGGAACTTCTCCTTCATTAATTAAACTGGTTAATAATGAAAGAATTAGTTGTGGATTTGCATTAATTCTATTATTGGATTCGTGAGCATCAGTATTGTTCATATTTATTTTAATGACTATTTTTTCATCCGGTCGATAACCTTGATTTAAATCTTGCTTTGTTGAATTAAAATGGAGAAATAATGCATTCCAGGCTTCCTTCTCAGTATTTTTATTTGTTAAACTGAAAAGAGTTTGTGATAATAATATATCTGTTTCATTTTGATTATTAAATTCATCACTCCACCAATAACCGGTAGAACCATTCCATGAAGCAATTTTAGGATTATGTCCCCAGGCTACTCTTCCCGGATAAATACCCTTAGCAACTCCATGAGGAATATTTGGTTTATACCATATTTCAAGTTCGCCGGCTTTGGATTTATCTGCTGTTTTTACCAAAAATAAAGTTGCAGCTGATATTCCTAATATCAAAAACAGGAATGCTGCAATATATCTGGTTTCAATTAATTTATGCTTAATATTTTTAAATGCTAAAACTGTTCCGGACAGTGTAAGTATCCAAATAACAAAACCCGAGATTATTGGTGCTGCTACCTTCATGCATGGATACGAAGCCCTTGAAGGTTTTGGAATCACTCGAAATAAAAACCAAAGAGTAGCGGATAAAGAGACAATTAAATAAACTAATTTTACAGGCAATTTTATTTTTGGTAAAAATAGTGTTGTTTTAATTATCCACTTAGGGAGTTTTCCGGGGCTTTCGTTAGTATTCATTTTAAGTTTTTATTTGTTTATTATCAATTAAAAGATTAAAACCCTGCAATTTCATTGTTGATACTTTAGTTTCTATAAATTTTAAATATCGAATATTGATTAACGAATCTCGAAGTTTGCTTTAGTTAGATATGTAAAACATAGACAAAAATATGTTTTTATAATCATAATTCATCATTCCTTGTTCGTTATTCGATATTTCAACTTAACGAATTAATTCGTTGCATATTACAATGGCATTTTCAGTCCAAAGTGATTTATTATTAATATCCTTCGTTTTGTTCCATGTTTGGATTTAAATCCAATTCATCTATTGGAATAGGTAACGCTTCATGAACACTTTTAATAAAACCGCGTCTGCTGCAATACTTTTCAGTTTCTCCCCATCTGACTAAATCCTGCCAACGGGTAAATTCACCACAAATTTCCCTGAAGCTTTCTAGTTTTAATGTATCTTTAAATTGCTCATTTGTGATGGATGATGGATCAAGTTCGTGGAGTAAAGATGGTTCATTAATAAAAGCACGACGCCTCAATTTATTGATATACTCACAAGCTAAAGTAATATTTCCTGTTTCGTTTAAAGCTTCAGCATATTGAAGGTAAGCATAAGCTAACCTGAAGATTACAATATTCACGCTCGAGGCAAGATTGCTTGAATTATTGGCATTAACATTGGGATCAATGAATTTTTTAGGTCTGTAACCAGATACATCGTACGCGTAGTCTACTCCTGACATAACCAAGTCGCCTGCCTGAAATGCAGTTGCATTCCATCTCGGGTCCCATGTTCCTTCCATATACTTATATATACTTGCCATGTTATTATAATATGTATCACTACCAAACATATTAATTAATGTTTCGTTAAAATCAACCGGATTTACATCTTGACCTACTAAGGTTGAAATATATGTATACATATCGGTTGGCATTTCTAAAGTAGTAGCATTATCCAGGTATGTTTGGGTAATGGAGTAGGAGAGAGCAAAAAAATCGGAGGTTTCATAAGATACTCCAGCGTTACCACGACCTAATTGCGTTGGTGCAAATTCAGTTGCAAGAGGTTGTCCGGAACCACCTTTCCAAGGATTTAAAGGAGTAATATCTGCGTACTGCATCTCAAAAATTGATTCTATATTATTTTCGTTTGATCCATTGAAATTGTCCAGATAATTATCAATAAGTTGATACGAGTTCAAACCGAATAATTGATCATAAGCTTCAATTGCTTCATTATAATATCCCATCCACATATTTGTTCGGGCAATATATGCAATTGCAGCCCCTTTAGTTGCTCTTCCAATGTTTGCATTATCCCATGATATCGATAATAAATCTTTTGCTTTGTTAAAATCAGAGATGATTTGACGATATAATTCTCCTGCCGATTTTCTCTTAACGAACATATCTTCTCTGTTTTGAGCAACCCTGGTAATAATTGGGATTCCAGGAGCAGTGGTATCTTTATCAGGATAGTATTTTCCAAACATCTGAAAACAGTAAAACTCTGATAATCCCCTGAGGAAGTAGGCTTCACCTGTATACTGATCTTTCTTTTCCTGACTGATCACTTCAGTCGACATTTCCGGAACATTAGCTATCACATCATTACATCTCATAATACACCTGAATAAATCTTTCCACATTAACCAGATGATTCTGTTTTCTGATTTCAATGTAAAATTAACGAATTCAACTCTATCCTGATCCTGTAAATAAGGATTATCATATTCACCAGAGATAAAAGAGGCATATTTATGATAATTTAATCCCAAAAATTCAGGTTCTTTCATTGAGCTATAAATTGCATTTACTGCTTTCTCTGCATTTTTTTCTGATATCCAGAATTTTTTCTTATCAACATTATTTGGGTCAGATACATCAAGAAAATCTTTATCACAACTTGTAATAATAAGCGCTGATAAAATAAGTAATATAATTAAGTTTGTTTTTTTCATGACTTCAATTTGTAAGATTAAAAATCAATTTGTAATCCAATTAAATACGTTTTACTGTGCGGATAATATCCCCTGTCAATACCTTTCATAAGGTTATCAGACTCCTCGTTAACACTGAACTCAGGGTCCATACCTGAATAATTAGTGAAAGTTAGGAGATTTTGACCACTGATATATACTCGGAGTTTTGCTATATCTATTTTGGTTGATATTTGATGCGGTAATGTATAGCCAACCTGTATATTTTTAATTCTAAAGTAAGAGCCGTCTTCGATGTATCTTGTGGATACATTTGAAGCATTTTTATTTGGGTCACTTAAAGTTTGTCTTGAAATATTAGTATTGGTGTTATCAGGGGTCCAACTATTAAGGATTGCTTCGCCATAATTTCCATCACCAGCGGCATTTTCAAGGAGAAACCTGAAACCATTACATATATCTCTGCCTAAAACACCTTGTCCGAATAAGCTAATATCAATTGCTTTCCATGATGTGTTTAGATTTATACCATATATCCACTTAGGCCATGGATTTCCAATCATTGTTTTATCTGCATCAGATATCCTTCCATCTGGCACAGGAATAATATTTCCTTCTTCATCCTTGCTGGCAATATCTTTCCACATGTAATCCCCGGGAGCTGTCCTGTTATTAAAATAGTAAACGTTGTCAAAGTCATCAATTGTTTTTGTTGTATTTGGATTATTATTCAATTCTTTCTGAAAAGCCATTTCTTGCGCATTTTGATTTGCAGCATCAACTTCATCTTGAGTCTGAAATATTTTTTCGATCTCATATCCATAAAAATACGCTACGGGATATCCGGCTTCAACCCGGCATACTTTTGATGAACCTAAAAGAGTCATATATCCAGCATCAATAATTTGATTTTTATTTAATTGCAGAACTTCGTTCTTGTTATATGCAATATTACCTCCAAGATTAAAATTGAAATTCTCTATCCTTTTTTTATATTCTAGTGAAATTTCTATCCCCTGATTTTTAATTTGTCCAAGATTTAATGTAGGATCCCTGGCAATATCAGTCTCATCTCCGGCATCATATCCATAATGAAATCCTGCAGAAGGTGGCAGTTTAACTGGAATAAGCATATCTTTCGTCTTTTTTTCATAGTAATCGATAGTAGCTTGAACTGTACCTTCAAAGAGTCCTATATCTATGCCAAGGTCATATTGATAAATTTCTTCCCATTTAACCCCTTTATTAGGAAATTTTGCGATAGCAGCTCCTTCTGCCAATTCCTCGGGATCACTGGTAATATAATACAACGGATATGTCATATATACTTCGTTGGATAAGAATGATGGTATCCTATCTGATCCAAGTTTACCCCAACCGCCGCGTAATTTTAAACTACTGATGAATGCTACATTTTTCATGAAAGATTCTTTGTGAATATTCCAGCCAGTTGAAAACGATGGAAATATACCCCACCTGCTAAGTTCCCCAAATTTTGAAGAACCGTCTCGTCTGATATTTACTGTTAACAGGTATTTTCCTTTATAGGAGTAGTTAATTCTCGAAAATTGGGATTTTACCCGTTCAAGTGACTTATTTCCTCCATTATCCTTATTAACCTGTTTACCGGCGTCTAAAACTCTTAATCCACCAGTAAAATCCTGTCCTCTGGAATAAAAGAAATCATAATCGGTTTTTCTTGCTTCAACCCCAAACATTAGTGAAAATTCATTTGATCCAATGGATTTATTATAGTTCAATATAATATTTCCTGTAAATTCATTTAACATTTTAAGGCTTTGCCTTACTTCAGCTGTTGAGTCGAACATGCTTGAACTAAAATAAAAAGGAGCCCTGTATAAATTATTATAGATAAAATTCATATCACTACCACCAGCAACTTTTAGATGCAAGTCTTTTATCAATTCCCAATCAATATAAACATTGCCTTTAAAAGCATAATTATTGGTTTTAAAATCATTCAAAGTAATATTAGCGTAAGGATTTCTCCCAAGGTAATTATCCAATACGGGATCGGCATAACCATAACCACCGTATTTATTAGATGGATCATAAACAGGCATAGTTGGTATAGCTCTCACAATATCATCCAGGTTATTTCTTCGATATGGGTCTTCCGGATTAAAGAATCCAGATGATTCACCTTTACTTAGAAAAAGTGTTTCCCCAATTTTAATTGATTTTTTTACCTTGAAATCTGAATTGGCTCTTAAGCTGTACCTGTTATAATCCGTGTTTACCATTGTTCCAGCTTCAGAGTAATAATTTCCTGAAATGAAAAATGTCATCCTCTCAGTACCACCTGAAACAGATAAATCATAATTATGCATAGAAGCAGGATTAAAAATTTCATCGAACCAATCGGTTGATACGGAAGGGAGATTATTTGGATCAGCTATTCTAGGAATCCTGTCAAGACTTTCTTCATCACGAACTTTGTTTTTAACAGCAGCAAAGTCTTCGGTTCCTAAAAGCTTGGGCAAATTGGTAGGAGAATTGATTCCATGATATGTTGAAAAGGAGATTATCGGTTCACCTTTTTTTCCTCGCTTTGTAGTCACAAGAATTACCCCATTTGCTGCTTCAACACCATATATGGCTGCCGAAGAGGCGTCTTTTAAAATCTCAATTGATTCCACATCATTCATGTTAAAGTTTACTCCTGTTGATGATTTTACCCCATCAATAATCCAAATCGGATCAGTATTATTTATAGATCCTTGACCTCTAACATAAATTTTTGCTCCATCTCCAGGCATACCTGAGTTTCCCAGCACATAAACACCTGAGGCCTTACCTTGAATAGCATTATCGATTGAAGAAACTGCTAGTTTTTGAATATCCTCAGCTTTTATACTAGAAACAACCCCTGTAAGATCACTCTTTTTTTGCGTTCCATATCCTATTACTACTACCTGTTCCAGATTTTCTATATCGTGTTTTAAAACAATATCAATTACATTTTTCCCACCAACTATTACATCTTGTGTTATATAACCCACATATGAGAATTGAATAATATCAAATCCGGAAGGTATAGTAAGCGAATATTTCCCCTCAATATTTGTGACTGCTCCTAATGTTGTATCCTTAATAATAATATTGACACCAGGTAAAGGCACCCCATCGTCGGATATAACAGTCCCTGTTATATCAATATCCTTTTGAAGATTATCCTTGGAAGTAATAATAATAAGATTGTTTTCCATTATTTTATAGGTGGCATCAGATTTATTAAAGATATCATCAAGAATTGTTTTCATTTTAGCATTATTATATTCTAAATTAACTTCCTGATTAACATCTACAATATCATCATGATAAAAAAAATGGAAATCGCTTTGATTTTCTATTTCTCTTAGAAGGTCATTTATTGTTGTCGGTTTTTCTAAGTTCGAAAAGTCAATATCCTGTGAGAAAATAGAAGCTGACACATTGAAAAGGCAGAGCACTAAAAAAATGAATGTTATTTTCATTACCATTATAGTTTTACTCGCCCTTAAAAAATTCAAGCAGGGCATGATTAGTTCTAATATTTTCATAAATTTGAAGTGTTGAAAGTTATACATGTTTTGTGTAATTTTTATTTTTCGCAGGAAGTTGCAGCTTCCTGCGATTTTTTTAGTTCATAGGCGTATATTTTATTATGTTATCCAAATCCATTTATATTATTGTCATTCTTTAAATGTTATATTTTTCCCATTTATAGTATAAATTACAGGTGATGATAATTTAATGGCATTTAATACTTGTTCTAATGTTTCGTCTTTGAACGACCCGGAGTATTTATAATTTTTTAAATT
>CAZBZX010000079.1:0-12831 GCA_964496465.1 uncultured Bacteroidales bacterium | reverse complement strand
TGTCAATAGATGCCTGCCGAACAACCGAATCTAATTTAGCAATTAATTCTTTATTTTTTATTGATGATTTAATTCTTCCTAAAGCCCACACAGAATAATTTAAGCGATCTAAAAGCTGAGGAAACAATTTTTCAAGATCTGCAATATATTTAATATCATTTGTAGAAAGATAGAGTTCTGCCAACGCAATTGTTTTATGGTAAATTCCCCATTTGTTATCACTATTTTTATTTATTTCCCATAGTTGTTTTGCAACATCTAAACATTTTTGTGAAAGTAAATTGTTATATCCATTTAAAACGCGCGAGGCAGCAGCTAAGCCATAAACAACCTGTATTTCTCTAGCTGGGTTGTTTTCAGTAAACACAAGTCTGTCATTAATATTACTTTCTTCAAAACTGTTATTTTTTAATAATGGCTTTTCATTAATGATATTATCTGTCATCGAAGAAGCATCACCTAACATAACATATTGTCGCAAAGTTGGACATATAATCCCTCTGTAATGTCTGCCTAAGGCTTCATACCCTGCCAGAATATTAAGTACACCATGTTCAATTTGCTGCAGCACGTCAGCTATTTGATCCGGATGGTGTATTTCTACTAAATTTTTATTTTCATCAATCAATGTCTCATCGAAATCGATTTTAAATTCTTCATAAATTAGTGACAATGTATATACAGTACCACTTTGGGATTCAACTCGTAAATCATAATCGCCAGCATCATGCCATCCACCTTTATTTAATCCGGGAACATGGTCAAGCGGTTTGAAGTTCGATAAAGTTGAGGGACCTTGTTTGTATCCATCGAAATGATTATGATTTGGAGGAGCCATTAAAGCATCATCCATATGACACAGATCATGCCATACCCTGTAGTTTTCATTAACACGCATATGACACATCTGAACTGGTAAGAAATATTGTAAAGTTGGCTGCCAAACATTCTTTTTAAATACATTTATATCTATTTTAAATGGGACTGTTTTTGTGTTTTTATATTCGATAATATAAAGACCTGGTTCGGTAATTTTTGAAAAGTCAAAAAGCAAGTAATTATACCTGAGAAATTGTCCCCATGTCTCTGGTTTTGTTTTTAGTATTATTTTTTCAGCACCTTCTTCGTTAATTTTTTTTAATACAATTTTTGATATTTTTTTATCATTTTTATCAGATTCAATTATTGCTATTTTTTGTTGCTTTGGATGGTACCCAATTTGTGAAATTTGTATTACAGGTTCACTTTTCCAACCTTCAATAACAGATGGCTTTATTATTAATTCTAATGCATTTTTAGTAGCCTTTTCATGAATTAACGCCCTCACAATAAACCAGCCATTATTATGCTTTGCCCTTCCATCAATCAGTTGTAACTCTCCATTTGGATTTTCTATTACCATTAACTGGGCTTTGTTTTCAGGAGCAATTGTAAGTTTTTTTCCAGTTGTAATTGGTATTGGCTGAAATTCATCGTCAATAAATTGCATATTAGTATTTGCCTGCCTTGGGAACTGACCAATATAATCATCCATAATAAAGCTTTTACCAAACAAAACTCCCGGAAATAATTCCAGATTAAATCCAATTTTTCCTATCCATTCTTCTGGTAAAGGATTTTCTAAATCAACATAAACATGAATAAAATCATTTTTAGCTATAACCCTTACGCTATAGTTAAAATGCAGATCTGGATACATTATTGGATTATACCCTGTTTTATCCCTGCTAGAATCGGGATATGATAAATTTACTTTTATCTCATTGTTTTCAATATCAACAATTTTTTTACCAACTTTCGGAATTGGTTGAAATTGGCCAGGTGCAGGATCAAGTCTTAAATCACCATTACTGACAACCCTGACGCCATTTTGAATGATGGTTACACCACCCTGGTGACCTTCAGGATAATAATCATCAAACACCATAACATTTAATCCTTGTTTTTCGAAATATTCCTGTTCGTTTATTTTTAATTTTTCATTGGAATAATTTTTACAACTAAAAATAATAAACAAGAAAATAAGGTTTAGGTACCAGCGCATTATTTAAGTATAATTTGTTAATTTTCAAAGATAAATTTAATTCATAGAAAAGCTTTATTTAATTGAAATTCTTTGATTGAAAATTTTTAATTATTGAATGATTAAGAGTAGAAAATTATTTTTTAGTATAAAATTCCTTAAGGTTTGTAGTAATTGAAAAATTATTAATTGAACCGGCAAGATGATACTTAGCCCTTGCAAATCCAATCTGGAATTTTTTAATTTTTAATCCAAATCCCCAGGATAATCCAACAGATGAAGTTCTTGTATTAACACTTAATTCTTTTGCTCTCTGAAAATTATAGCCTAATCCAACATAGAAGTTTTTTGAAGGAACAAATTCTACACCAGCGATAACGTGCCTAAGCGATTTATCTCCAATAATTTCATAACTTTTTTTTTCATCTAAATTATCCGGCCCAAAATAACTTGTTTCAACATTTTCTGGGATTTCATATGTAAGGTCGTAAATTTCAAGATGATGTAATGTGATGGAAACCCGAAATGGTGCGTGTGCCAGCTTTTTTGTCAATCCTAATTGTATCTCGAAAGGTATTGGTTCGTAATTTTTATAAGTATAGGGTTTTATCTGTGTTCCAAGATTTCTGATGACTAAGGCTGATGAAAATAAAGTCTGAGGATTAAAATAGGTAACACCAAAATCGGTAACTATTCCGAATGAAGTATAACTCTCAAGAGTTGATAAAACAGGTTTAAAATTAATTCCAAATGTAAATAAAGAATCAATAGGTTTGGCCCATGTAAGATTAAAACAATATTCTGAAGCTTTAAATTCTCCTTCTATTTTACCAGTATAATCGGCCTGTATAAATTTTCCATAATTTACATAGTGAATCCCACCTGCAATATTGCCAATATTTGTTTTTTTTGGGGCATATGCTGCATAGCCGTAATTAATATCAATAAAATAGTCAATATAATTCAATGCAATTTGCCTCTCCATTTCTTCATTTAATAATGAAGGATTATAATAAGTAAGATTAAGTTCATCTTCATTTAACGATATTATTTTTCCTCCTAATGCTGAAACTCTTGGTGATGTAGGTAAATTTATGAATTCATAGGTATGTGTTCCACCTATTTGTGCAATAAGATTAGGAGATATTATTAAGAAAAGTACTATTATTCTAGAAACCATAAACCTTCATTTCTTTATTCACAAACGTAAAAAGTATTTTGTTATTTCTTTTAAAGAAATAAAAAAAAATGAAAATAATTAGAATAACTAAAAAATTGCATGTCTAGTAAGTAAGAATTTCCAGAAATTTTGAATTCGCCTGTTCCACCCATTTTTTAAATGAAGTATTTTTTATATAATTTGGAATAAATTCAATTAATGTTGAGATATTAAATTGATTATCAATAATTACAGCTCCAGTTTTTAATGCATCGAAAGCATTACATTCCTGTTCGTAATGATTTTTAACCGGGTTTAATAAAACAGGTTTTTCTAAATACATTGCTTCACAAATAGACTCAAATCCTGAGGTTGATAAATATGCCTTGCAATATCTTATTGATTTAATAAATTCAATATCGTCGATCGGATAGAAAATTAAATTTTCATCAATTTTTTCTTTTGCTTCCTGATCCCAGAATACATGTAATTTGATGTTTGGATTATTTTTATGCCAACTTATAATAGTTTCAGCATAACCAGCATTTAAAATATACCCGGTAATAAAATCTTCAACTTTTATTTCAGCATCCAAAATACTTTTACGAAGTAAAGGTGGCATAACAATTAATTTTTTTAAAGGGATATTTTTCACTTCATAAAATGATAAGGCAAGCTTTTTACTAGCTTTGATCGATGTAATTTTGGTGTGTATTTTAAGTAATATATACTGAATAGGTCTTTTTTTTGTTGGATAATTATATGATGGATGAGAAAAGAAGTATTGATGTCCAATACAAAAATGCGGTAAATTGATTCTGTGAAAAAGGTATAATAGTCCGCCATGCAAATCACAAAAATTAATAAAATAGTCGGGTTTGTGTTTTGTAATTGACTGTTTTATTTTTTTAATGTTTTTTATATATACCGGGGCTTTAATAAAGTTAAGAATTAAAGATTTAAATATTAAAATTCCCTTATTGGCTGAATCATGATAAAAATTCGGACTTTGTATTGGAATAATTTCTGAAGTAATTTTTTTATAAAAAAAAACTGGAATTTTTCGATGTTTGCTAATACCAACATATACCTCGCATATTTCATGTCCATTGGAATTAAGCAATTCAAATAATGCTATTGCTTGTGTTAAATGGCCTCTTCCTTCACCCTGTACAAGAAATAAGTATTTCATATACTGATTATTTCAACTCTAAAATAGAAATAATTTAAATTAATTAAAGAATGAATTTTAATAATGATTTTTTAGTTCTTCAACAATTCTAAAAACAGCAGGACAAGTAAACGAATTTTTTAAGGTTAAATTTAATATCTGATACATTCTTTTTCTGTCAGTATGTGGGTATTCCCTGCATGCTTTTGGACGGTTTTCATAAACTAAGCAATAATTTTTATCGTCAAGAAAAGGACAAGGTTTAGTATTGAAAATATAATCATTGTCTTCATCAATTTGAATATACTGCTTAATAAAATCATTGGATTTTATTTTAAGAGCCTTTGCCATTCTTTCAATATCTACATTATATAAAACCGGACCAATTGTTTTACAGCAGTTTGCACAATCTAAGCAGGCTTCGATAGTAAAAATTTTAAAATGAACCTGATGGAAAATTTTATCCAGGTCGTTCGTATTTTTTATTTTTTTGAATTTTTCAAATAATTTTTTTGAAGATTTTTCAGCAGCTTTTGCTTTTTTTTCTAAATCAATTAATTTAACCTGATAAATTTTGTCCATCATCTAAAAAAAATTCTTGTTTTGGTCTTCTCTTAAGTTGTGATAAAAATAATCCTGCAATTACAATACCTATTCCTAAAATTTTTATAATATTTAATGATTCCTTTATAATTATAAATGCAAATATAGCTGTTAAAGCGGGAATAGAATTTACCAGAGCAGTTGCTTTTGAAATTCCAATTCTTCGAACTGAAAAAGTAAAGAAAATAAATGCAATACTTGATGCGAAAACAGCTAATTTAATAACTGCTGTAATAGCATTTATATCTAAATTATGAAAATCTGCAGATTTAAATTCTATAATGAAAAACACGGGAATAAAAAATATCATCCCAAACAAGTTCTGATAGCCAACTATCATAAACGGATTGTAATTATTTATCAGTTTTTTAACAAAAACACTGTACCCAATAGCTCCTAAAACAGCAATAAACATTAATCCAATTCCTTTTAAAGAAGAAGGGTAATTTACATCATTGGATATTGCTATTAATGTTATTCCAATAATTGAAATTATAATTCCAAAAAAATTAAGTAATGTGAATTTTTCTTTATATAAATATAATGCCATAATTGGGGTAAATAATGGGATAGTTGAAACAATTACTGCAGCAAGAGTAGATGAAATATACATTATTCCATAGCTTTCGCCCATGAAATAAATAAATGGTTCGAAAAACGCAAGTAAGATAAAGTATTTTATGTCTTGTGGTTTTATTTTTTGAAACCTGTTTATTGAAAAAGCTAAAACAAACAGGAATAGAGTAGCAATTATTAATCTCGCTGATATTACGGTAATTGGTCCGAAACTTATATATGCTATTTTATACCAGACAAAAGAAAGGCTCCAAAATATCATTGCAATAATTAAACTGGTATAAACAGCGAATGTGCTATTTTTCATTCTGTTGCTTTATTTCGCAATAATATGATAAAAAAAAATCCCGGTATTACCGGGACAGAATTTTTAGTCAATGCCGTAACCGCTTCCCGTTATATAATTTTCCAGATCTTTAATTGTAATGTTTTGCTCATGTATTATAGCATTAACAACATCACCTATTGAAATAATTCCAGCTAGAACATTATGGTCAAGAACAGGTAAATGCCTTACTCTTTTTTCCGACATTAATGCCATACACTCATTAATTGTTGAATTAGGATTTACAGTTACCATCAATTTGGTCATATAATCGGCAACTTTTGCTTCTTTTGAAGATTTTCCATGCAAAATGATTTTTCTGGCATAATCTCTTTCTGAAAACATCCCTAAAAGTTTACTGTCTTCTAAAACCATCAATGCTCCAACATCTTTTTCTGCCATCATTTGCAAGGCTTCAAATACTGTTTGACTAGGTGTAACATACCAATGGTCTTGTCCTTTTTTATCGAGTAGTTGCTTTACAGTTATCATATGGGTTAATTTTAAATATAATTTTTAAAAACTTTTTTAAGATAATAAAAAAGATGTAATAATTGATAATTTTACTAAAAAAATAACGCTTTTACAGCAGATAAATTGATAAAGAAATATTTAGAGAGAAAATTTTTTTCTGTAAGTTTAAATAGTCATGTTAAACAGAAATCCTGTCTTAAATGTAAGTAGGACAGGTTTTCTATTAATTTTGAAATAGTATAGATTTTTAAATATTAGATTAATTAAGCTCCATAACTTCCAATAATATAATTTTCTAAATCTTTTATTGTTACATTTTGATCTTTAATAATAGCGTTAACAATATCGCCAATTGAAACAAGCCCAATAATTACATTTTTATCTAGAACAGGAAGGTGCCGAATTCTTTTTTGGGTCATTAATGCCATACATTCACTAATGGTAGTTTCAGGATTTACTACCATAACTTGCGAAGACATGAAATCAGATACTTTTAAACAATCGCTACAATTTTTTTTTGATTTTCTAATGTAATCCCTTTCTGAAAACATACCAATAATTTTTCCATCATCAATTACCATTAATGTGCCAATATCTTTTTGTTCAAGGATTGTTATTGCATTATCAATAGAATCTGTTGATTTAACTGAATAAAAATCATTTCCTTTTTGCTTTAATAAATCTTTAACTTTAATCATTGCTTATTCTATTTTATTAATTGTGAAACATATCAACTTACTAAGTCGCCAAAATAAGCAATTTGATCAGAATAATAAAAACAATTTATATGCTGCTAGATATTATTTATTAAGGAAGTGATGGATTTTATTTAATAATTCCTTGATAATTATTGGTTTGCTTATATAGTCATCACATCCTGCTGTTATCGCTTTTTCTTTATCGCCCGACATTCCATAAGCAGTTTGGGCAATTATAGGTATTTCTGGATTATACTGTTTAATTTGCCTTGTTACATCAAATCCATTAATATCGGGTAATTGAATGTCCATTAGTATTAAGTCTGGAGCTGGAATTTCGTGATATTTTTTAATTGCTTCTTTTCCATTGATTGCTGTGATAATATTAACTTGAGTATCTTCTAAAGCTTCTTCTAGAAATTGGCGAGCAAAATCTGTGTCTTCCACAATTAATATTTTTTTGTTTTTCCAATTATAATTCACAAGTTCTTTATTATCAGTTTCATAAAAATTTTTTGAATCGATTTTGCGAAAAGGAATATTGAAAATAAATGCAGCTCCATTGTTTTTTTTTGACTCAATCCAAATTTTTCCTCCAAGTAATTCTGATAAAGCTTTCGAAATAGCTAATCCCAGACCCGTACCACCAAATTTTCTTGTTTGTGATTCATCTTCCTGTCGAAAACGTTCAAAAATAATTTGATGTTTATCTTTTGAAATACCGATGCCAGTATCTTTTACATAAAATTCAAGAAATTCTTTTTTAACATGATATCCAAATTCTATTTCACCTTTTTCAGTAAATTTTATAGCATTACTTAATAAATTAGTCAATATTTGTTTCAGTTTAATATCGTCAGTAAGTATTTCGCAATCATTATTTTCAAGAGGTTTAGAAACGGAAAGTTTAATGTTTTCTTTATTTTTTAATTTTTTGTCTAAGTCATATTGAGAAAATAAATTATCAAGAATATTATTGATATTTGTTTTACGATGAATAACTTTTACTTGCCCTGATTCAATTTTTGATATTTCAATAATATCATTTATAATTCCTAACAATTGCTCTGAACTGGCATTAATGATATTCAAATATTTTTCGCGTTTTTCAGATGATATATTTGGATTATTAAGTAATCCTACAAATCCTAAAATGCCATTCATAGGTGTTCTTATTTCATGACTCATATTGGCTAAAAAGGCAGATTTTAATCGGTCACTTTCTTCGGCTTTATGTTTTGAATCTTTTAAATCAAGCTCTATTAATTTACGTTTTGTTATATCGCGTATAGCAGTTAACCTCATGGTTTTGCCATGATGTAATATAGTTTTTCCTCTTACTTCAACATATATAACCGAACCATCTTTTTTAATAGACCTATGCTCATATGGTTCCTGGATATCTTTTTTGATTTTAGAAATAACCAATTCACTATCTTCAGGGTGCACAAATCTTTTAACTTCAAGATTTATTAACTCTTCCATTTTGTAACCAAGCATATTAGCTATTTGCTGATTTGCTTCTATAACAATTCCATTATGGGTATACACAATCCCTTCAAAAGTGGCGTCAGCTAACTTTTTATATTGTTCTTCGCTTTGTTTTAAGGCAATTTCAGATTTTAATCGCTCTATTTCGTTAGTAGTCCTGGTAGAAAATATTTTTAGAATAGTTTCGCCAAATCTGGAATCATCAATAGGATTTTTATACATACTTACTATAATGCCAATAGGTTTGTTTTCTTTATTAAATAATGGGAAACCTATATATCCTTCTATCCCAAGATCCTTTAATAATAAATCGTTTGGAAATAGTTTTGAAACATTACGTGGATATCTGCATTTTCCATTACTAATAACCTGCTCACATGGAGAACCTTTTAATTCATATTCAATATTCGATATTATTCTTCCTCTATAACATAGTGAGATTGTTTTGATTTTATCCATTTTTTTTCCTGCTAATTCACCTACTAATGTATAATCAGCTTTTAGGGTTTTTCCTAATTTTAAAATTATAGTTTCAAAAAATTTTTCACCAACTGCTGAAGAAACACCTTCCTGGATATATCTGATAGTTTGTTCTCTTTCTTTTAATTTATCTTTTGATTTTTTTATATTGGTTATATCTTCATACGTTCCTAAAATAACTATTATTTTTCCTTTTTCATCTTTTAATGGTATTTTGCTTTTTTTAACCCAACCATCTGCTTTACCTTCAATTTCTTGATTTTCCTCGTAATTTAAAATGGAAATATTATTATTTAATACTTCATTATCCGATTTAAGAAATCGATTAGCACTCTTTTTCCATATTAAATCAGTATCCGTTTTACCGATAATATCTTCAGGATTTTTAAAACCTGCATCTATTGCAAAGCGTTTGTTACAGCCTAAATATTTTGATGTGGTATCTTTCCAGAAAACACGGACAGGAATCGTATCCATAACGGCTTGAAGCATTAATTTGGATTCATTTAAACCGTCTTCTGCTTTTTTTCTATTTGTAATATCAAGAGCAGTAAAAGTTACACCCTTAGTTAAATCATCCGGATCAATTGGAGTAGAGCTTAGAAGTATTTCCTTAATATGACCATTTTTACATTTCCATTTTGTTTCAACAGTACCTGTACCATATTTATTGATTTGTTCATATTTAATTTTCCCTACATAATTATATTCTTCATCATTAGGATACAATATCCGGCTATTTTTATTTAATAATTCATTCTTTTCATATCCAGTGATTTGTGTCATTAATTCGTTAATATAATGTATTACACGGCTATTAACTACTCCTATTCCAATAGGCGCAACTTTCAGCAAGCTGTTTAAATAAGCTTCCCGTTCTTCTGATTTATTTTTTAACTCTTCCTGAATCTTGTGACTTTCCTGTAACTCTTCATTTATAGCTAAAAATTCTTCATTTTGTGCAGCCATTTCTTCATTCTGCGCTCCAATTTCTTCTGTTTTAGCTTTTAATTCAAGCTCAGCTTTTTTACGTTTAATTATATTTTCAAATGCAACACAAACTTGATTATCAGGTAATGGAAAAGCTTTTACCTCAAAGGCTCCGGCAATAACTCGCTCATCAGTGTAAAAAATATCTTCAATTACGTATGGTTTTTGAGTTCTTACAACTTCAGCGTAAGCTTGGGGAACACCTTTTTCTCGTAAACCCGGAAAATTTTCATCTAAAGTTTTCCCTATAACATCCTCTGGTTTAACACCTGTTAATTTTTCAGAGGCCGGATTTGCAGCGATCATCCTCAATGTTTTATCATCATTTATATCTTCCAGGTGATAGATATGCATGCCTAACTGAATGTTTTCAATTATATTGATAGCTAGATCATTTACTCTTTTATTCTTCTTTACCATTTATTTGTTGTTCAATAATTGAAAAGGGATTTTAAAGTTTTATTTGTTTCAACAACTTCACATTCATTAGAGAGTGTTATTGAATTATGATGTATTTCATAACATTTTTTACTAATTTGATTATTTTCAAAATGCATATTTAGATATCTATTGTACCACAAATTTATTAATTCTTTATAAAAAGTTTATGTGGGTTGATTTTTTAATTTACATATATTTGCTAGCCTTATATTTCAGGGATTATTCATAAATAATTTTTAATGTCGAAGAGAGATTTACATTAATCGATTAAGTTAATAAAATATGTCTACATGAGTTATTAATGTGCGGTGATTTATATCATC
Organism: uncultured Bacteroidales bacterium; assembly: GCA_964496465.1. GTDB lineage: Bacteria > Bacteroidota > Bacteroidia > Bacteroidales > CAYFUP01 > CAZBZX01. The sequence goes on along the minus strand of CAZBZX010000079.1, from coordinate 2,077 downwards.
GCTTGTGGTAATATAAATTGCCAATGGGATATTTATATTGATTTATTATTATTTGATTATAGTATCATAATATTTCATTAAGCAATTTTTAAAAGCTTTTTCGCTAATGGGTTTTGGTAAATAATCATAAAATCCAAGGGTGAGAATTTTAATTCTATCTTCTTCTGACCCGTATGCGGTTTGTGCAATTACAGGTAAACTTTTATATCTTTTTTTTATTAGTTTTGTAGCTTCATATCCATCCATTATGGGCATTTTAATATCCATCAAAATTAAATCAATAGGCTTTTTTTCGCAAATTTCAACGGCTTCTTTACCATTTTTTGCATGATGTATTTTTATATCCATATCAAAATCTAGTAATAATTCTTCAAGATATAAATAATTTATTTCTTCGTCTTCTGCAACTAAAACGTTTAAAATTTTACTATTTGATTTTTGTGTTTTTTTTGATTGGTTTGTTTGCCCACCAATTTTAAATACAGGTTTATAGGGTATTTTAATTGTGAAAACTGATCCTTTTCCTTTTTCTGATTTTAAACTTATTTTTCCACCTAATAATTCTGCATTTTCTTTTGCAATAGACAAACCTAATCCTAAACCAGCTGATCTTCCCGCGATATCTTTTTCTTCTTGCGAGAACCTTTCAAAAATTATATTTTGATTTTCGGGCTTTATGCCTATTCCTGTATCTTTAACATATAATTCAATCCTTGAATCAATTAATTTATATCCAAATTCAATAAAACCTTCATTTGTATATTTTAAGGCATTTTCAATTAAATTACTTAGTATTTTATTTACTTTTGATTCATCGGTAAAAATAGTACTCTCTTCATCATTCAATCCTTTTTTAATATATAATGGAATTTTTATTTCTTTAGCTTTCATATCAAAAATGGAAAACATCTGCATTAATAAATCATTGAGGCAGACTTTCGATTCAATTAATTTTACCTGTTTTGTCTCAAGGCGCGATATCTCTAATATATCATCAATGATACGTAATAATTGTTCGGAGCTATTTTTAATAATATTGATGTAATATTTTCTTTTTTCATCGGTAATTCCTGGTATATCAAGTCTGCTCGAAAATCCTATAATCCCGTTCATTGGGGTTCTTATTTCATGCGACATATTATTTAAAAATTCTGTTTTTAATCGGTCGCTTTCTTCTGCCCTGAATTTTGTAATTTGTAATTCCTTCTCTGCTTTTTTTCTTTCGGTAATATCAATAAATGAAGTTAATGCAACTGGTTTATTTTGTATTTTTATTATTGAAACAGAGGAATTTATATCGATAATTTCGCCTTTTTTAGTGCGTAATTGAATTTCAATATTTGATGCATAGCCATTTTTTTTAACAAGCTCAACTGCTTTATTTCTATCAGATACATTAACCCTCATATTTAATTCTGATGAAGATTTGCCAATGGCTTCTTTTTTAGTAAAACCAAAAACTTTTGTAAAATTTTCATTGATTTCTAATATTTCGCCAGTTTCAATTGTAGATAATGATAGCGCATCCGGGCTAAGCCTGAATAGCTCAATAAACTTAGATTCACTTTCTTCAGCTTTCTGCTTGGCATAAATTAAGTCTTCTTCATAACGTTTTCGATCAATTGCATTTAAAATATTATCACCGATCAATTGCAACATGTCGACTAATTCATTTGGCCAATATATATTTTTATTTTCTGCACTATATAAACCTAGAGCTCCACATAATTTTTTTTGTTTTATAAGTGGAATAAATAGTAAAGATCGAAAACCAAATTTTTCAATCCATTCTATCTCTTTTTTGGCTTCCTTAGGATAATCATTTATACTTGATATAGAAACAACCTCATGATTTAATAGTTGTTTTTTATGATACCCGAATGTTGAAAAAGGGATATCCTGTAATAGTTTAATTTGGGAATCTTTAGGATCAGCGCACCACTCATTAGTATTTGTAATATTTTTAAGATCATCTGATAGAATAAACAACGAACTGCGTTTTGTATTACTAAAGCGACATAGTTTTTCAAGACTGATATCTATTTGTTTATCAATATTTGTTGAAGGTATACTAAGG